>DUNL01000075.1 GCA_012839385.1 Clostridiaceae bacterium | reverse complement strand
ATGAAGCTTTGAACACTTACATTCTACCAAAGAGGTGCCTTATGGACTTTTTTACTTTACATGTTCAACTTGATTTTACAATCGGCCAGAAAAATCACGCGTGATATTTGTCAATATTTGTGTAGAAATAGTTACAGTCCGGAATGTTTCTGACGGTAATCTGTCCTTGGTCCGCTATTTTAGGTAATATAGTATTGTGCGAAAGTTGGAGAAGTTTAAAGAATGTAAATTAATGTACGAGGCGCGAAATGATCACTCTTAAGCCAAATATATTAAAAAGACTAGCGTTGACCGGCCTGGCTCTAGTCATAGCGGCTGCGCCAATATCTCTGGTTTCCTGCGCTACAAAAAGCCGGGACGACTCATCTCGGTTAACCAACTCATTTATCTCGCCTTCAACAAGCGAATCGCAACCAACAGAACAAACTAACTCCACTTCGACAAATGTTGACAAAGCCAATAGTGACGAGCCAAGCGACAACCCCTCCGACTCAGCAACTGCAAACAACACAAACCGGTTGCCGCTTCTGATTGGCCAAGAAGTAGTTACCGGTGATCTGGGCAGGAAATTCAACGCTGATACGGCCACTGAAATTAATTCCACGGAGCTTGAATCCCTAGATATCTATACCGCGTTGAAAAAAGAAAAATTCATGTGGGGCGATGTCAAGATCAAAGTTCAGCCCTTCAATGAAAACAATTTTCAACATCAAGAGCTTGCCGGCGAAGATCTGGAAAACTACCAAGACTTAGGTTTTATCTTACAGATCGAGGCGCAAGAGACTTTCCATGACATGGGCAACTACGAAATCACAACTCCCGTCGACTCAGAATTCATGGCGAAGCTGGAGCAAGCGATTCGTGGCTCCGGAATTTTCGAGTACAACGGTAAATCAAATTGGACAATGTGTGTGCCACCGGGCGAGGGCGTCTTTGAAATACAAGCACTTTACTCTTCACAAGAACGACTAAACTACAGTATCAATGCCGGTTGGCCGCCTGTAGCGGAATCTGTAATGGCTGAATTACTACCTCTCCTCGTTCAACAACTTTATGTCGCCGACTTACCCTATATGACATTGGCCAATATTTATCATGGATTACCTCAACCTCTCAACCTGCTACGGACAATTGAAATAAAGGAAAGTGACCCGACTTTGGCCGACAAATTTCAATACCTCATATCAGTCGCAGGCGAACAAAATGAGACCGCATATCTCACCGTCTCCCCGACTGATGCCGATGGCCTTTATACTGTCGATCAGGCACAGCTTTCCCCTGCAGAATGGCAATCAATCAAGGATCAAATAGAAAAATCTAAATTTTTCTATTTCCCTGAGCCGGAAAATGTAGAAGCAGATAAACCTCAACTTCTTGACGAAACGAGCGCCAATATTCGCACTGAATTTGCTAAAAATCCTGACAATTCTGTCACTGAGAGCTATCTGCCCTTAGAAGGAGCAATTACTCCCCAAACGGCAACCGCTGATCTACTTCATCTCTTACAAGAACTAACCAAAGAGCACAGCGAATAATATTCCCTGTAAGCATTCTTTCTTATACTATTTAACATACCAAATATACTTAATATCTACTCATTAGATATGCTTCACACAAATATCTCATCTTAACTCAAGTATTTTTAGTGATAATTACCCTATCGCAACTATTTTCAAGTAACCGTCTTTACGGTAGACTATGAAGTACATTGTTTAAATTTTGAGGAGTTTTTAAAGAGTTATGTAGGAGGTTTATATGTCATCACAGACGCCACGTGAATCTTTCACAAGTCGAATTGGCTTTGTCTTAGCCGCAGCAGGCTCAGCAGTAGGTCTCGGCAACCTTTGGAGATTTCCCTATCTGGCCGCGCAAAAGGGCGGTGGGATTTTCTTATTGCTCTATATAATTTTTGCTTTCACCTTTGGTACTTCACTATTAATAACAGAAATAACGATAGGCAGAAAAACCAGACAGTCAAGTGTCGGCGCCTATACCATGATGCATCCTAAATTCTCATTTCTGGGGATTTTGACCGCTTTAGTACCAACAATTATTCTACCCTATTACTGTGTCATCGGAGGCTGGGTAACCAAATACGGCTTCGAATTCTTGATTGGAAACGGAGAGAAAATAGCTAAAGATTCCGAAGGCTATTTCGATTCATTCATCACGGTAACAAGTGGTGGCGTCTTTCAGAACGCGGAAGTCTGGTTCTTAATATATCTGGCCCTAACTGCCGTTATTGTCTTATTCGGTGTCCAGAAAGGTATCGAGAAAGCCAGCAAAATACTGATGCCACTATTAATTATCCTCTCCATAGCTATCGTTATTTACACCTTTACGATACCGGGAGTAGCTAAGGGACTTAAATATTATTTGCTGCCTGATTTTTCTTTCATTAAATCTTTTAAAGATGTCGCCGACTTATTGCTTTCTACTATAGGGCAATTGTTCTATTCACTGTCGCTGGCGATGGCCATCATGATAACTTATGGCTCCTATATGAAGAAAGAGGAAGACATTCAGAAAGCCTCTCTACAGATCGCGGTCTTGGATACATTAATAGCCTTGTTCGCGGGTCTGATGATTATCCCCCCAATTGTCGCCTTAAGTGGGGGCGATCCCAGCCAAGTCAATGCTGGTCCGGGACTAATGTTTGTAACTTTACCTAAAGTGTTTGTTGACATGCCGGCAGGTAGGGTTGTCGGTACCGCCTTCTTTATTCTGGTTTTCTTCGCCGCTTTAACCTCTTCCATCTCCCTCATGGAAGCTGTGGTATCAATTGTCATGGACAAGAGCAAGTTAAAGCGAACAGCGGCTACTTTGTCAGTAATTGTTGTCTCAGTAATACTGGGTACCCTATCTTGTCTGGGCTATGGACCCTTGGCCGGTATACAGCTCTTAGGCCGCTCTTTCCTTGACTTCTTTGATTTCATTACCAATTCTGTCATGATGCCTGTCATCGCCATCTCTACATGTGTACTGGTAGGCCATGTCATAAAAACAGACTATATCAAGAATGAAGTATTGCTGTCAGGAGAAGTTAAGGCAGAGAAAACTTATGACGTAATGATTAAATGGATCGCTATACCGCTACTTTCAGCTATCTTGCTCTCTAATTTGTTAGCCTAAGAGGAAGATATTCGCTATCCGATTAATCAGGATCAAGAGAGTCATCCCGTATGGTGGCTAGATCCAAGATCTTACTTCTATCTAAAACTTCCGCATCACGCGTTCGCGACATATCGCGAACGCGTGATGCCGCCGAGTAAACAAACTGAGGAGAAAATATAGAAATGAAGAAAATTGTCGTTCTAACTGGTAGCCCGCGCGAAAAGGGTAACACTAACCGCCTCGCGGAAGCCTTTATGAAAGCAGCGGTAGAAAACAAGATGGAAGTAGCTAGAATTGACACTCTTAAATTAAAAGTTAATCCTTGTCTGGATTGCAGAAATTGCTACAGCGAACAGGAAAAAGCCTGCTTTTACGAAGATGACTTTAACGAAGTCGCTAAAGAAATCAGCGCTGCCGACGGAATTGTTTTTGTCAGTCCCGTCTATTGGTACACTTTTTCAGCGCCTCTAAAATTAGTGCTAGACAAATTTGTCAGTTTCAGCACTGCCAAAAAAGACTTCAGTCAGAAACGCGCCGCGCTGATTAGCTGTGCCGGAGATAAAGATCAGGGAGCCTTTACAGGCCTTCTCGCCACCTATGCTATGACAGTACGTCATCTCAACATGATATCTGTCGGAGAGCTTTTATTGCCCGCTGTCTATAAGGTCGGCGATATAGACAACACAGACGGATTTGAGCAGGCTGCCCTACTGGCTGAGAATTTTTTATAGATTAATAATTAACCTGCTTCTTGATCCGCATTTATCTCGACAGACTAGATAGGTCGATAAGCCAAATTGCAAACGAAAATGTAGTAACGATAGCTTCCGGTAGCTAACACGTTGAGAGACTAAACTATCTCAGAGAGAGGGGAACGATGAAGAAAAGAGAAATTGAGGAACTGCTGTTACAACTGGTTAATGTGCAAAGCGTCGTTAACTCATCCGGTGAAGTAGCGATCATTGATTTTATTGAAAATTATCTACGTAGCTGGGAATACTTTCAGAAGAACCCGGACAATATTATCCGCGTACCCTCAGTGGGTGACGCTCTCAACAGGCCCTCCCTGCTTGTCTCTGTTTGCGGCCAAGAATCTCCGGATACAGTTGTTTTATTAGGACATACTGATACGGTAGAAATTGATGATTACGGCCCACTCCAAGACCTGGCGACAAGGCCGGAAGAATTGTTAGCCGCTTTGCGAAAAGGACAAAGGGATCTCTATCCTGAGGCCCGTAAGGATGCCGAGAGCGAAGAGTATTTTTGGGGTCGCGGTACCCTGGATATGAAAGCCGGCGTGGCCAACGAGCTAATATTACTTAAGAAATTGTCTGAGGCCCAAACCAGTTTCCGCGGCCGGGTCGTAGCTTTATTTGTCTGTGATGAAGAAGGTAATTCCGCGGGCATGATCGCCGCGATTGAAGCCTTGCAAGCGTGGCGTAACGCTACCGACGCCAACATCATCGGTGTTATTAACACCGATTACCACACCGCTCAATATCCGGGTGATGAGGACTACTATCTTTTCAAAGGAACCGTCGGCAAAATTATGCCTGTATTCTATATCCGCACTTTAGAAACTCATGCCGGAGACCCTTTTGCCGGCCTGGACGCCAATCTTGTCCTGGCCAATCTGCTCGATGAGATTAACCTCAATCCCAAGTACAGCGATTCCGCTCCGGATGAATTTTCAGTACCTCCTATTAGCCTCAAAGCGGAGGATTTGAAAGAAGTCTATTCAGTCAAAACAAATCATGAAGCTTGGACTTTGATCAGCGTACCTTTATTTGAGGAAACTCCTGCTACTGTAATGAGTAAAATGCTAACCGCGGCCGAAATAGCGGCAACAAAGTCAAGCGACAAATTCACTAACTATCAGCGGGCATATTGTCAACAGGCTAAGATCCCTAACCCACATGTCTTACCGAAATTTGAAATCATTACTTTAGCCACTTTGTTAGAAAGAGCCTCTGAACTGCTGGGTGAAGATAAAGATAAGATGATAGATCGCTATCTGCGACCGATAAATCATGTTGACAGCAGAAAACAAACCCTCCATCTAATCAGACAATTGGAAGCCCTCCTACCGGATCGTAGACCTAGAATTGTTGTCGGCTACGCCCCTCCCTTCTACCCGGCCATCTCTTATTTAGATTCGGATAGTCACTTTTATACCTTGGTAGATAAAGGAATTAAGTCGGTTTTGACAGCAGATATCGCCAAAGATTATTTATTGGATACCGGCAAAAAACTGAAAACTAAAACGTATTATCCCTATATCTCTGATCTCAGCTATCTGGCTTTGCCCTATGACGAGCGGGATTTGCAACTCATGGCGGATAATATGCCTACCTTAGGCCGAAGTTACCATATACCTCTCTCTTTGATGAAGGAACTGAATCTGCCGGTAATCAATCTGGGAGCCTATGGCTTTGACGCCCACAAATGGACTGAGCGAGTCGAGCGCGACTACAGTTTTCGTATTTTGCCCCGCTTGCTGGAAAGCATCGTGATGGAGATATTAAATAATCGCTAAGCTATTAATAGGAGCGCCTTAAAAAGAAAATACCAGTCCGGACACTAGCTCACAAGGAACTAGCAAGGCTTAAACGAGAGCTTAAGGACACCAAGAATGCGCTCGCGATTCTAAAAAACTATCATAATACTGGGGGAACTAAAGAGGACTTTATTTGCAATGAGATTAAAAGAGAATGTATGCGAGTGACTAAGGATCATGGCACTGTTTTTTGCGGGAAACTGGAAAATGGAGGTTAACCTGATGACAGCTACATTTGGAGATTTGGTAAAATGACATGACAACTTTTTTATATTTCCTTAAACATGTGGTAAATTTCCGGTATGTCATCTTTTAAGGTGTCAAAGACAATCGTCAAATCAACATTACCGTAATCGTGTACGATTCTATTTCTCAACCCTTTGATGGCGAACCATGGTATATGGCTGTGAGCATTTTTGAAATCCTTACTGAGTTTTAGAACATTTTCTGAAATTTGGATCAGACGAAACATCAGGGAATCTTGCAGTAATTCATCTTCTGAAAATTGTTTGCTCGAGATGTCTTTTGTGTGTTTCAGTATAAATTCCACGTCTTTGATTAACTTGCTAACGTAATATTTGTCATTTTTATGTTATCCATAAATTTTTATGCCGTCCTTTAGTATTTCGTTTAACAAATCTTTATTGCTTTCCATTTGGTTAAAATCTAATACGTCTACTTTTTTTCTCAAGGTTTCTCGTATCTCTTCCACGAGCGCGAAAAATTTCAACCCCGTGATGCTCGTGGCAATTAACAAATCAATGTCACTATCTACTTTAGCTTTGCCTTTGGCATAGGATCCAAATAAATAGCAATAATCAACATCATATTTCTCGAACACTTTTTCGCAGCCAGCTTGAATCTCTTCTACTGTCAGGATTCTCTTGTTCTCATCTTCCAAAATATCTGTTAGCTTATCTAACATAAATTTGTATTTAATAGAATCCTTATAGGCTTCATTATTCTCATAATCTTGGTATGATCTTCTAGACACGCCAAAAAAGTTTGCAACCTCAACTTGAGTCATATTTAATTTTTCTCTAGCTTGTTTTAATGTCATTTCCATCATTGTGCCTCAGGGATATTATACGCGGACTTGCGCTTTAAGCAAAGAAAAAAGCGCAAATGTTGCGCATCGGCATATGTCGAGGCGCAATTGTCGCGCAAGAGAAATCTTCAACATATTCCCTTGAACGGGTACGATTTTCCGATATATTCCCCTGAACAGATGCGATTTTTCGATACATTTCCTTGGACTAGGACAGGCAGTAACAAAACGTAACCGGACATTAATTCTACTATCTCAATGCCTGGGGCAACATTATTACCTACGGACAATCTTCCTCAAGCTCCGTCAATGCCTGCTGATACCTGGGACAAAAGTATCTCCGACCAAAATAGTGTCTAGGGTAAAATTGCCCTGACCACAATGTTTCCAAGAACCGGGGGACTTTATCTAAGGAAGAATTTACTACCCGTTATAGCCTTCGATAAAGCTATCAACCAGGGCGGCCGCGCGTTTAACCAACAATGTACAGGGCATGACCTCCAGCGCGCTAAGGCTCTTGTTAATCTGAGCCGGTTTGGTCTCCTGCTCCGGTAGTTGTAGTAGCTCACGGCAGAGAAGGGAACCATTTTCGGCTTGAAAACTCAAAGCATAATTGAAGATCCGGCGGCTATGCTCCGCTTTAGCCTCTTTATCAGCGGGATCCGGATTACCGTACAAGAGCCCCAGCACCATGAAAGCGCCGGTCACAGCCCCACAAACTTCACCCATACTGCCCATACCACCGCCGAATGATGAAGCGAGCTTTGCCGCTGTTTCCCAATCAAGACCGGTAATATTACAAAAGGCCAGCAATACAGCCTGAGAACAGTTATAGCCTTGCTCGAATATTTTTCCGGCCATTTCCGCGTGTTTACTTGTATCTATTTCTCTATCCATATTTACCTCAATTGATCTGACAACGTTGCCGAACCGACCCTTGTGACGATCTGCCTATATATATCGACCCTGATTAAGCGGACACCGTTGCCGAACGCACTTTCTGACTATCTCCCTACCAATATCGACCCTAATTAATCTGACGCCGTTACTGAACTGTCACTTCTCATTATCTGTCTATCTCTATATATTTTGACCTCAAACTAATGTGACCTCAAATGCAGCTCTGTCACTTCACTTCATAGCCTTGGTTGTCCGCTGTCAGCGAGAGAATAGTTCCGGCAAAGTTTAAGCGGGAGTGCGCATAATCGATCACCACGGACGGATTTTGAGTTAAAGCGATCATGGTGGGGCCGGCGCCACTTAGATAAACACCGATCACATCATCCAAAGACGCGAGCGATTTGAGTCGGTCGTAATGCTTGATGAAACGTTTGCGGTACGGCTCATGGAAATTGTCGGCGAAAAAGTGGGACAATTCATTATAGTCCTTGGTGATTAAACTGGCGGTAAGCATGGTAGTATTCGCCACATTCTCGATCGCTTCCCGACGAGAAACAGTATCCGGCAAAACCTTACGAACCTCAGCCGTAGATAAAGTATAGTCCGGTACAAAGCAGACAAAGTATAATTCCGGATCCAGATCATAGCGCTTGAAAAGGACTTGTCCGGAACGGTCAGCGGAAAGTACCAAGCCACCAAAGATGGCCGGAGCTACATTATCCGCGTGCCCTTCCAGTTCTTTAGCAAGCATGAGCAAGGAGAGATCATCGAGATGCTTCTCACTTTCGTTGGCTAAGACAAGCCCCCCGACAATCAGACTGGCCGAAGAACCAAGTCCGCTGGAGGAAGGAATCCTCGCCTCAACAATGTGAATATGCTTATTCGGCACCTCTTTGCCGATATACTCGTAATATCTGCGATAAGCCCGATCCGCCAAGGTCGGACGTATGGCTTGACCATCCACTAATTCATAAGTGTTGCTAAGGGAAAGACAGATCCCGAGCACATCAAAGCCGGGACCGATATTAGCTGTCGTTGCAGGTACTTCTACTTTCATTGTTCCCCTCCGTTTTTATCTGAACCAGGTCTTGTAATTTAAGACGCCACATTTCTCCAAATATATTAGCTAATTATATATTTCACAATAGCATAACGGTTCCTAAACCTGCCAAACCGGTAATATTTATCAGAATACAAATATTTACTACATATATTAACTTACTACAGATATCTATTAAACTAATATAGGACACAAACTCCAATTAACTAAACATATCTAACTTAAGATACTGACACGCGCAGACGCTCCTCAATCGTCGGCATAATATCCGCTTGAGTCAAGAGTACAGGCTCTACCTCCGACCCCGCTAATCTGTCTTTAATACTGGCGGGCGCGCTAGTTTGAGTCAAACTCTCCAGAGCGGATAATCTCCCCGCTAAGTCAAGCTCTACCCCTCCGCCTACCTCCTCCGACAACGCCGACAGCACGGAATCCACGAATTTATAAGGACTGGCGGTTGACAAAATCAGGCAGTAGTTATCAGCTAACGCGGCCGCTCCGTAGGCAACAGCAGTATGCGGATCAATAAGATAATTATGCTTGACGAAGGCGTCACGGATAAGAACCGCTGTCTCTAGATCAGTCTTACACATGGCCTTCATATAAGACGGAAAACCCAAAGGCCAGGTAAAGACACCCGTAGTAGCCAAAGATTGATAACAATTCTTAATCAATTCAGAATCACCCTTAGACAATAAGTGCAGATAACGCTCCAGATTACTGGAGACTAAAATATCCATGGAAGGTGAAATAGTTTTAGCGAAATCACGCTTGGAATTGTAAATCCCGGTCACGAAAAAGTCAGTCAAAACTTTATTGGCATTAGAAGCGCAGATAATATTCCCCAGCGGCAAGCCCATTTCTCTTGCGTAAATGCCGGCCAGAATGTCGCCGAAATTACCGGTCGGAACCGAAATATCCAATAGCTCCCCTGCCTCAATCCGCCCGGCGGACACCAATCTCCGATAAGCATAAAAATAGTAAACAATCTGCGGCGCCAAGCGGCCAATATTGATGGAATTAGCGGAGGAGAGATCTTTCCCCCGCTCCCGAGCCAGCCTTTGTACCCACTCACTGACAAAAGCCTCTTTAATGGCGCGCTGAGCATCATCGAAATTCCCGGCGATCGAATAAACATGGGCATTAGCCGCGCGCGCGGATTCCATTTGCAACTGTTGAATCTCCGAAACACCCGCATGGGGATACAGCACCAGGATTTCCGTTCCCGGCTGGCCGGCAAAGCCATGGAGAGCGGCGCTCCCCGTATCGCCGGAAGTCGCTACCATGACGAAGGCGGTCTCTTGCCGTCCCGTGATCTGATACGAGGCACGCAACAAGCCCGGCAACAAGGTCAAAGCCATATCTTTGAAAGATGAGGTAGGACCGTGATAAAGCTCCAGAAAAGCGTACTCGGGAAAAACCCGGATTGGCACGATTTCCTCGACAGCGAATTTGTCATATCCGGAGATAATCCGTGATAAAGAATCCTGAGGAAAGCTCCCTTCCTGCTCTAAATCTTCAGTTGTAGCTACTTGATTGGGAGTTGAAATATTGTCTTCGGCAACACTTGGAGATGAGTTATCATTTTTAAACTCCGGGAAAAAGAGCCCCAATATATATCGCGCCAGTTGTCGGTATGAGTCAGGCAGAACCGACCAATCAACTTTAGGCAAGCTTTCCGGTACATATAAGCCGCCATCAGGAGCCAGTCCGGAGATAATGGCCTCCGGTCCGGAAACACTTCTCTTGTCGTCTCTTGTCGAGGTATATTTCATCTCTATACACCGTCCTATCTCAACCGCTGACAGAGGATATTTACTCCGGAAATGTATATTCTATCTTTGTATTGTACACCGGCCTATCTCAGGAGATAAAACTAAATACGCGAATATCGCTTCTAGATCTATCTTGAGTCCAAACCGAGTGACAAATTATATGCCATGGATTCGTCAGCAATGATTGTTAAGAACCCATAGGCCGCGCGAAAAGATGGATCAAATCACTGAGAACAGCGAAGGCCGTGGGTCTGCCGCCCGCTCCCAGACCGGAAAAAATCAATTCCCCCGCGTTAGAAGTATCTACGATAACGGCGTTTTCACCACCATCAAGGCCCCCAAGTGTAGAACAACGATCAACCAAGGTCGGCTGTACAGTAGCAGTAACTTTCCCGTCTACCAAGGTAGCCTGCCCAACCAGCTTGATTCTCTTGCCGGCGGCCAGAGCCTCTTGAATCTCCGCCCCGGTCACACCTGTAATTCCTGTACAACTGATTTCAGATTCCAGCACCGGACGCTTAAAAGCCAAGGTAGACAGAATGCGCAACTTATACATCGTGTCATAACCCTCAACATCAGAACTGGGATCCGCTTCAGAAAAGCCAAGATCCTGAGCCTCTCGCAGAGCCTCAGCATAATCCAGTCCTTCCTCCATTCTGGACAAAAGATAATTGCAAGTCCCATTCAGAACACCTGACAGAGAATTAACCTGATTGAGAGCAATAATCTCTTCCAGATTAGAAATGATCGGAATCGCCCCGGCAACAGTCGCTTCATAACGCAGTCCCACATTATGGCGTGAGGCCAGTGCTATGAGCTCTTCCATATGCTTGGCGAGTAAAGCTTTATTAGCTGTAATTAAGTGTTTGCCTGACGCCAGTCCTTGTTTAAGAGGCTCGATAATCCCTTCAATACTGCCGGTCAACTCGATCAGAACATTAATTGAGGGATCATTAATAATCTCCGCGATATCGGTAGTCATCAGGGGATAAGCCGCTGTAGTTTCATATTTAGCCAGATCACGGACAAGAATTTTCTCTACGGTTATATCTTGTCCTAGACAGTCTCTTAAACTTGCCTCTTGTTCCGCCAATATCTCATAGGTCGCGCTCCCTACTGTACCAAATCCCAATAAGCCAATTCGTATCATAATTTAACTCCTCATAAACTTATCATGTATCGCTCTAATCGCGGCTTCAAAATCCTCATTACTGACACCAACAATAATATTCATCTCACTGGAACCCTGACTGATCATTCTGACATTGATACCGTCCTCCGCTAGAGCCGTAAAGAGTGTCGCGCTGGTACCCTTGGTACTGATCATACCACGTCCCACTACAGCGACTATCGCCAGATCATGCTCAAAGACTATCCGCTCCGGATTACAATAGATAGAGATTTCCTCCCTGATCTTCTTCTCCCGGGCCTTGATCAGTGATGTCGCCACAACAATAGAAATTGTGTCAATACTGGTCGGCATATGCTCAATGGGAATATCATTGGTCTCGAAAACACTGAGCAACTTGCGATAAAAGCTAAGGTCTTCTGACATATGAGTCTTCTCAACACGGATAACCGTATAGTCTTTCTTGCCGGAAATACCGGTGACGACTTGTGTCCTTTCCTCAGCGCGCCAGTCCGGAACAATAGCCGTACCCACATCTTGTGGCGCGTTGGTATTCTTGATATGAATAGGAATATTCAGATCACGCACCGGGAAAATAGCTTCTTCGTGGAGAACCATAGCCCCCATATAGGAGAGTTCGCGTAGCTCATTGTAGGTAATCGTCTTAATGGGCGCGCTATCTTCGACAATCGTCGGATCCGCCGCCAGAAAACCGGACACATCGGTCCAATTCTCATACACAACAGCCTTAACACCGGCGGCCATGATAGCCCCGGTAATATCCGACCCACCCCGGGAAAGCGTCTGCAAATCACCTTTTTCATTCAAGCCGTAAAACCCGGGCACCACCACAGACTCACCCTCCACGATATGCTCACGGATCAGGCGTGAACTTGCCTTCACATCCGCCTTGCCGCCTCGCAGTCGAATCACTTCTTCCGCATCGACAAATCTAAAGCCCATGTAGTCTGCCAGTAGCTTGCCGCACAAATACTCGCCGCGACTGGCGCAATAATCTGAGCTGGCCCCGGCAGCGATAGCTTCCCGCACAGCATCAAGTTCCTCTTCAATCTTTAAGGTCAAACCCAGATCGTCACGAATTTGGATGAAGCGCCCCCGCACCAGATTATAAATCTCATCGAACAACAGATTATGACTAGCCAATTGATAGCACATCAGTAACAGATCCGTTACTTTATGTTTCTCATCCTGACTCTTGCCCGGGGCGGAAGGAACCAGCACGCGCCGCCTCTCATCCGCTTCCATAATTTCTTTCACGGTCCGGAACTGATCACTATTTGACAGCGAAGAACCACCAAATTTACAAACTATGACTTTTTCCATAATATCTCCACTCAAATGCGCATTTTACCAATTCTATCAATTTGTCGATGAAAGTGCGAACCTATCGGTCTGAGCCAAGGGAGCTAAATTAGACTCAAACAATCAGCCTAAGTCTAATTATTCCTAAAGCGGGCCAGAAAATCCTTAGTTTCCTCTCGTTGCGGATCGGAGAAGATCTCGGCCGGCCTGCCGGACTCATGGATTACGCCTTCGTGCATAAAAAAGACCTGGTTACTTACATCGCGGGCAAAGGACATCTCATGAGTAACAACCAGCATCGTCATGCCATCTTCAGCCAAATTTTGCATTACTGTCAATACCTCGCCTACTGTCTCCGGATCCAGAGCGGATGTCGGCTCATCGAAGAGAAGCAAATCCGGATCCATCGCCAGAGCGCGGGCAATGGCCACTCGCTGCTGCTGGCCACCGGAGATCTGGCGCGGTTTGGCCTTGATATAAGGAGCCATACCTACTTTATCCAGATATTCCAGGGCATACTGCTTGGCTTCATTCCGGCTCCGCTTCAACACCTTAACTTGCCCGGCCACACAGTTTTCCAGCACCGTCATATTGCTGAACAGATTAAAGGATTGAAATACCATCCCCACATGCGCGCGATACTTAGGTGCGTTGACCCCACGGTCCAGCACATTACTGCCTCTATAGATAATTTCTCCACCTGTAGGCGTCTCCAGCAAATTAATACAGCGTAGAAGCGTCGACTTGCCGGAACCTGAAGCCCCGATCACGCTGATCACGTCACCTTTATAGACGTCAAAATCGACATCCGTCAGGACTTTATTATTGCCGAAAGACTTCGCCAGATGTCTGATTTCTAAGATAGGATCGTTCTCGTTCCCGCTTAAGTATCTACCTTCATTAGCGTACTGATCCGCACCGCTCGCCCTATTCTTTTTATTACCAAAACCATTATTGCTTCTACCGTTATTGCCGCTCATAGATTTACCTCCACTCCGAACCAACCGCTATAGCTTGTCATCAATATTTACCTCTTTGCTTTGCTCGGCAAAGGGTCCGTTCTTGCCGGGATGTCTATAAGTACCGGCCACCATCACCAGTTGATCAGCCGCCGCCAGCTCATAGCTGGCATCGCCGTCCATCTTCTTTTCTACCCAGCGCAGGAGTATAGATGCCGCCAGGGTCAAAGTCAGATAACCTACCATCTCCACCGTAGCGGAAGGAAAATACAAATATGAAGCTCCGGCCGCTGACCTATGGGCAGCAAAAAAATCAGGGAAGCCGATAATGAACATGACCGAAGTATCCTTGACATTGATAATAAAGTTATTACCTATCTGCGGCATAATATTGCGCAGGGCCTGGGGCAAGATCACAGAAGTCATAGTCTGGAAATGATTCATACCGATGGCCTTGGCTCCCTCGGTTTGCCCCGGATCAATCGAGATAATCCCACCCCGCACCGATTCAGCCATATAGGCTCCGGTATTAATCGAAACGATAATAATAGAGGCCAGCCAGATGCTGTTGAAGCGGTACATATTATTAGTTATATATGGCAATCCGTAGAAGATAAAAACTGCTTGCAACAGCATAGGCGTTCCGCGAAACACTTCAACATAGACGCGGATCAGGACTCGCAACAAGCGCAGGAGAAACCTTTTCCCCAGGGGATCCCTCTTGGTATAAGGGATGGTATTGAGCACGCCACAAGCAAATCCTATCAGACAGCCAATCGTTGTCGCCACTAGAGCCAGAATCAATGTCGACTGAATACCACGTAGATAGGAATCACCGTATTGAGTCCACAATTTCCCGATATCTTGAATTAATTGCGCAAACTTACCCATTAAGCTGTTTCTCCTTTTAACCGAGTTCCGGATAGACAAACGAGCCAAAGGATCAGGACTAAGGGAGAATAATTTTGCCCCTAGAACCTGATCCCGCTCTATTTATTTCTTTTTCAACAAATCTCCGGACATAAAACCTCGAAGCTATTCATCGCCAATAGGCTGGATCTTGATTGCTTCTTGCATCAAACTGTCAAAATCATCAACTGTCATCTCGTTCAAAACATCATCGATGGCATTTCTGAGGAACTCGTTACCCTTCATGAGGGAAACACCGATATTGACATTTTCTGCTCGTTCTTGCTCTGTAAACTCAAAGTCGCCGTCTGTACCTGAGAAATCAAGGACAACCATATCAGGATAAGCGAGAACCGCGCCTTGCGCCGTCGGCAGATCAGTACAAACAAAGTCAACTGTACCGGTCTCCAGCGCCATCAGCATTGCCGGAGCGTCAGCGGCTTTCAGCGGTATTTCAACATCGGGGATCTGGGGCAAGCACT
>DUNL01000167.1 GCA_012839385.1 Clostridiaceae bacterium | reverse complement strand
GCATGATCGACATCGCTACGTCTTCATTGTTTGAATTCGTTTTTTGTGCTGCCCTTACTATGTAATCACATATTGCGAAGTAACCGTCACACATCGTTTCGAACCAGTAGTTATCTGAATGCATTTTAGCGATGGCCGTCGCTCTTCCATATGGAACCCTCTTTTTACAGATAATAAAAGGGCTGCTGGCACATGTCGCAGCGTTCGTCTGCCTCATTTGGCGTGAGTAGGTAATAGTCATAAACCGAAAACCTGTTCTGTTGGCTCTCTCCAACAAGGATATCAAGGCATGCGCTGCATATGCGATAATCGCGAAAACCCTCTTGATACCTGTATACTATTGCGTTTTCGCCTCGGTTAAGGTAGGAGGCGTAACCACCTGGCTTCCAACTGACCCATTCATAACGGCCCCCCTTGTCGGGACATTTTCCTGTCTGTTCCTTTTGGGCCATCTCTTTTTCCGTGCACACAAAACTAAGCGCAGATAGATTGTCGTAGATACTGCCTCCATATCCTCTCTGGCAACACAGGCAAGACAATGACAAGTCTAGTCCCTTCACTTATTAACCCCCTCTCTTTGATATTGTTCATTATTGCTTGCTTGCAACTCCTGCTTTACATTGACTAATCAGCATGTCTACGTCGCACCCTGCGATCATCATGACCACCTGTTCAGCCTTTGCCCGATCATCGGTTAGTATCAATCCATAAACCATCACCTTGTCAGGGGTACGGGACAATCCCCATATTAGGAACCCCGTTGTCCCGATTCCCATAGTTGAAACAGGCAATATGTAGGTGGCCGGCACCTCATCCCGTGAAGGGACCGATATCGATTTCATAACCAGGGTTACCGGACTGTCGCAACCCAGTATATCCAGCAGCTGTGCCCATGTTAGCATTCGTCCGCCTCCTCTGTTAAATTCCCACAAAGCTCTTTATAGCACTGTCCCGCCTGATCTGCATGCCACCTGATTGCTGCCCTAAGGCTATCGGTCAGTGTCTGTTTTTTCATGTTTTCCCATGCGCTATCGTCTGGCCTCCAGCACGGAGGAAGGCCTACATCCCTATCCCCTTCTTCGAACACTATGCGCCTGACAGTGCCATCGTTTTCTTGGAATCGAATTGCCGTAGGCATGCCATCCCTTGTGCATGTGTTAACGGTAGTCGTGAGGTCATGTGTTTGCATGTCACTCACAATCCATGATAGCAATCTAAGTTTTTGCATAACTGAGTCCATGGCCCTGATTAGGGTACGATATAAGGTTAGTGCCATGTCAATGTCAGCCGTCGATTCGGTCAGAAGCTGTCCTGCCTTGTCCAGCGACAGATTGACTTGCAGCATATGCCCTTCTACATGCCTTCCTGTATGCCTCTCTGCCATATTAAGCCCTCCTCCTTCGCCTCTCTCTGTCGAGCTTCAAATACTGCTCATTGATCTGCTCATACCTCTCTAGCCGTGCTTCAAGTATCCATCTTTCCCGGTCCAGCCTGAACGCCCATAGCAGCACAGCAACGAGCGCCACCATCTGTATCATGATTACAATATAG
>DUNL01000255.1 GCA_012839385.1 Clostridiaceae bacterium | reverse complement strand
GGAGCCATTGTCGGGGTCACAGCCGGGGGACTGACCGGGACAACAAAAGCACAAACCCTGGAAAAGGCAGCACAACAAATTGAAGAAATCTACCAAGCAGCAATAGAAGTCAATCCCGAGATCATCGTCCTCACCCACGGCGGCCCCTTAAAGGATGTAGAGACAGCTGAATATTCGCTCATTCACACCAGTGCCGCCGGCTACGCCTCAGGTTCCAGCGGGGAGAGGATCCCCACAGAAACAGCTGTCACAGAGATCACCCGTCAGTACAAAAAGTGCAGGATTGAATAGTTGGTTGGTCGTTGGTGGTTGGAGTTCGAGCCGGCCAGCCGCGGGGACGGTTCCCCAGGCTGGTCCAGTTTAACCTTCTTAAAACAACAAAGCAAGCCTGACCCCCGGAATAATTTCAACTGTCTCTCACTTTCGACAGTTGCACATCCCCCGCGTCGGGCTGTCTTTTTGATGTCACTACTAAAACAGCTCCAATAAGAATCACCAGACCACCGAACAGCTGCAAAGCGCTCATTTTCTGTGACAGCAGAAGTGCGGAAAAAACCACAGCAGTCACCGGTTCAGCTGTGCATAATACAGAAGCAGTTGTGGAACCCACCAGCTTCATACCTGCCATAAAGGCAAACAGTGCAATAGATGTGAAAATTCCTGTGGCAACACAGGCCAGCCATGCCACCGTCGACATCTGATAGTTCAAGGTACCTGTTGCACTACCAAGCAAGAAAAGAGGGGCTGCAGTAAGTATACAAATGAAAGCAGATGCAGCAATAGGTTCCAGCTTTTTCATAGCTCCGTTACTAGTCATCACAAAACCAGACAAAGCCAAGGCGGCAGCCAGTCCCATGAAAATACCGATTGTACATATCTTACCCCAGGAAACCCCAACCACCATGACTAGACCAATCAATGCTAAGGCAACTCCAGCGATACCTGAAAGCTTAAGCCGCTCCTTATTAAAAACAAAACCCCAAACTGCCACCCAGAGGATATAAGTATAAAAAAGAACTGCAGCCAAGCCTGCTGATATACTCTTAACAGCAGACATGTATAGGTATGCCGCCACAGCCTGTGAGGTGCCCGCGGCCAACAGCAATACCACCGGTATTGTGCCAAGCATACTAAAAATGTTGCGCTTATAGATGGTAATATACAGTAGATATACCGCAGACGCGACAACATAGCGCAAAAAGACATACTCAGAAACAGTTGCCCCTCCCTGGTAGGCATACACGGCCAATACCGGCGTAAAACCATAACAAATACCAGATAAAATGACAAGTAAAATTCCAACAATATAGCGGTTCAAAATACTCCTGCTCCTCCCAAGGGTTTCCCCTTGAAATTTCACAAGTAACAACGCCCAGAAAAACGGCAACCCCTGAAACGCTACACAAATTGCGAATCCAGGGGATTGGCCTAAAAACTATGTCATCTTGTCAATTAAAACTCAAACCTATTATCGCGATAACGCTGCCGAAACTCTGGCAGGGCG
>DUNL01000223.1 GCA_012839385.1 Clostridiaceae bacterium | reverse complement strand
GAGCCCGCTCCAACGGTGTCTCCAACTACGACGAAAACGGAGCCTCCAACTACAACGACAACGGAGCCTACAACTGCGACGACAACGGAGTCTACAACTGCGACGACAACGGAGTCTGCAACGGCAGAGGAGATTACAAGTGCGAAGACAACGGAGTCTACAACTGCGACGTCATCAAAGTCTACATCATCACTAAAGCCGACGCCTTCGCCAACGCCATCACCGGAGCCGGAATCTGATGATAGTTCCGATTCCGGAACAGGTGACTCACCATAGGAAGAATATTGTTTAAGGCGATGATTGCTGGATGCGCTTAGGGGAGAAGAATCAGGTAAAAAGAGCTGCTAATAATACGAAACGTTTATTTATGAGGCCGACCGATCTGTTGATTGTCGGTCTCATATTGCTTATTGGACTGATTATATTTTTATGGAATAGGCATCAAGCGAAAACAGATTTCAATAGTGCCCATATTTTTTGCGACAATGAGTTAATCGCCGTTGTGCCTCTAAATAGTGGCGAAGACAAAGACATCTCATTTGCTCAATGTCCGGAAATTGTTTTCCATCTCTATGCGGAAGGTGAAATCGCTTTTGTCGTCTCAAGCTGTCCGGACAAAATCTGCATTAAGAGCGGCAAATTATCAGGTACCGGCGAGTGGGCGGCATGTTTGCCCAATCGAGTACTGTTGAGGATAATTGGTAATGACAGTGAACAAAATCCTGATGCGATAGATTTGATCTCATGAATAAACAAAGTAATAGCGACCACAGCGTGAACAAAACTAATTTTTCGACGAGAGATCTGGTGGTCTCGGCTCTGTTATTTGCTATGGCGATAGCGCTGGGAATGTTTGAGAATGCTTTACCGCCCATGCCGACCCCGATCCCAATGCGTTACGGTCTTTCTAATATCGCTGTCATGTATGCGCTCTTTTTTCTGGGAGCCCCCATCGCTTATATAATTGCTTTCTTGAAGAGTAGCTTCGCGGTTATGACCAGGGGCTTGATCGCCGGACTAACCAGTCTATCCGGCGGACTGCTCTCAATAACCTGTATGTATCTTCTCAACCGACTGAGCAAAAACAAGGCCAGTTATTCTCTCCTCGGTATTACCGGGGCCCTAACTCATAATTTAGGCCAGTATTTTTTTATCATACTGATTGATTATCTGCGCTTGCCGGTACTGACAATTTTACCCATGCTTTTTTTTACCGGTGTTGGCACCGGATTACTTTCCTCTGCCTTACTAAGAGCTGCCTTACCGGCTCTCAAACGATTGCACTACTTTAAGAGAAAAATCTGATACAATAACATATCTGAACAAAATATAGATTAGAGCTAATAACCCGTGAGAATTAAAGCAGTCAAGTCAATTTGTATAGTTATCGCGTTGTTAATTGTTACTGCCGCTGTCTCTTGTGGAGCTGAGCAGGGGGAAGATAATGCCGTTAAAACAGCGCGCTTTGAAGAAAACTTTATAGGTCCTTTTGATACTGTGACAACACTGGTTTGTTATACTGCAAGTCAAGAGGAATTTGATAAGCTGGTGTCGCTGGTCAGGAATGATCTGGAACAATACCATGCCCTCTTTGATTTTTTTGAGAGTCATCCCGGAATTAATAATATTAAGACGATTAATGATCAAGCCGGCAAAAAACCAGTCAAAGTTGATCCGGTTATTATGGACTTTTTGGAGCAATGTCTGTGGGCAAATGAGATTTCGGCCGGCCGAGTTAATGTGGCGTTAGGCTCCGTCCTGTCCATCTGGCATAAACTGCGTACCGAGGGGCTGGATAATCCCGCTGAGGCCCGTTTGCCTACCATGACGGAGCTGGAAGAAGCAAACAAGCATTCGGATATTAATAAACTGGAAATTAATCGTCAAGCGGGTACGGTCTTTCTACCTGATCCCAAAATGAGCCTTGATGTTGGTTCCGGGGCTAAAGGCTTCGCCTGTGAACTAGTGGTTGAACACGCTCAAGAAGAAGGTTTTGAATCTTTTGTTATCTCTTTAGGCGGAAATGTTCGTACCGTTGGTGTCAAGTCTGATTCAGGGCAGAAGTGGCGCATAGGTGTTAAAAATCCTGATGTCGATGCCCAGCAGAAGATCTTAGATGTATTGGAAGTCTCGGATTTAGCTATTGTTACATCCGGAGTTTATGAACGTTATTATACTGTTAACGGCGAACGCTATCATCATATTATTGATCCTGATACGCTGATGCCATCACAGTATTTTGATTCCGTGACTTTGATCGCGCCTAGCTCCGCGCTGGCTGACGCTCTAACAACAGCGCTTTTGAATATGTCTTATGAAAAGGGAAGAGCGCTGTTGCGGGAACTGGATAATTGTGAGGCTCTATGGATTAATGATGGCCATCGCTACACTACTCCGGGCTATGATGAGCTGGTGACAGGTGAATAGCGGTTCTCATGCCAAGTTGTGCCGCGCGGAAGACAGATTATTGACACTAGCTGTGAGAGAAGAGAAAGACAATTGCCCTGAAGGAGATTAATATGTTGGTAACCTTGACTAATTTATTAGGTAACTTTGATGTCAGAGGCCTTCTGATGTCAATCCTGGTATTGAGTTTATCACTTTCCTTGCATGAGTTTTCTCATGCTTGGATGGCCTTGAAAATGGGTGATAGTACCGCGGCTGACCTGGGCAGGCTTACCCTTAACCCGTTGAAACATTTAGATCCTATTGGCTCTCTTGTCTTTTTAATTACCAGGCGAATCGGTTGGGCCAAGCCGGTACCGGTAAATCCCGCCCGTTTTAGTCATAGGCGCAGTATGCGTTTTGGCATGATGATGGTCAGTATAGCCGGTCCTCTGTCTAATATCTTGTTGGCGATAGTGAGCTATCTTCTTTCCTTGATTGTGCAGACGATCTACTTGTTGTCCCATCAGGGTAGCATGGCGAATTTTAATACTTTTAGCTTTGTCGGCGTTATTCTCGAACTTTTATTTTTGATGTTTTGGGCCAACCTTGGTCTGGCTATATTTAATTTGTTACCAATTCCACCCCTAGATGGCTACAAGGTATTTGGAGCGGCTTTACCTGACAAGATATACTATCAAATTATGCAATATGAACGTTATATTGGTTTAGTTTTTATTCTTTTGGTTTTCTTTGGCAGAGGTATTATCGGTAGAGTTATCGGCTGGATTCTCGCCCCCTTGGCCTGGTTAATTCAAACGCCGCTCAATGCGTTATTTAACGCCATTTGGACCGCACTGTTTTGATAATGGCTATGATTGACTCAACTGCGTTACTTGACATTAATGCCTTTGATGGCCCGCTCGATCTGTTAAATGTTCTTATCGATAAGAACAAAGTAAATATCTATGATATTCCCATCGTGGAGATAACTGATCAATATATTAGAGTACTGGAAACCATGGAGTCTCTGGATATGGATTTGGCCAGTGAATTTCTAGTTATGGCGGCTACTTTACTCCAACTTAAGTCCTATAGTCTCTTGCCACATAGAAAAGTGGAAACTGAATCCGCCGAAGATCCCCGAGATGAATTGGTGATTAAGCTTTTACGCTACAGGCATTGCAGATTGCTGGCGATAGGGCTAAAAGATCTGCATCAGACCTTTCAAGATACTGTCTTAAGATTACCGGAGCCGTCTGCCAGGCTGGGAATTAGCCGCGAGTATGTTGAGGACAGCTTAGATATTAAAAAATTCCGGGCTGCTGTAAAAAGCCTGAATGATAGAAATCGCGGTAAGTATCACGATTTAAGAAAAAATGTCAATCTTTTGCTGCAAAGAGAAAAAGTATCCCTGAAGGATAAAGTCAAAGAAATCTTAAGCTTAATTTGGCACAGAAAAAAACTGTTTTTTCACGAGATTTATCCTCCTAACAAGAGCAGTAGAATGGAACAAGCTACCGGTTTTTTAGCTCTGCTGGAGTTGATGCGCCAAAATAGGATTAAGGTCAGTCAGAAGATTCCTTATGGCACAATGTTAATTGAACAGGGTCTACTATTAAACGAAGAGGACGCTATTTCCGGAGTAGAGATCATGGATGAAGAATTGCTGGCTGATAATTGAAGGAGAGAAGCACTTGCATGGGGAATAACGAATTAACGAAAGAGCACGAAGCGATATCAGCCCTGGAGGCAATCCTTTTTGCAGCCGGTGACCCGCTACCGCTAGATGTAATTGGTAGAATTCTTGGCCTTGCCGCTGAAGAGACAATTTTACTGGTTGAGCAATTACAAAGAAAATATCAACGAGATATCCAGTCCGGCTTGATGCTCAGAGTTATAGCCGACAAATTGTTCCTTACAATCAAACCTTCATTGAAAGAGATGGTAACTCGACTGTATCGTCCACAGAACCGACCCTCTCTATCACAAGCCAGTTATGAGACCTTAGCGGCTATTGCTTATAATCAGCCTTGTACCAGGGCGCAAGTAGAAGAAATCCGAGGAGTTAATAGTGATAGTATTATCACCAGATTATTGGAAAGAAATCTCATTAAAGAAGTTGGCAATTTAGACTTACCCGGCAGACCGGCTATTTTGGCCGTGACTGATCATTTTCTGATTGAATTTGGTCTGAAGTCAACTCAGGATTTGCCTGCTGCTGACTTTGTAATGTATAAAACACTTGAAAATTTAGAGCAACAATTTCAGTCTCAGACTGATGAGGTAAATGAGCGATGACACATGCAATTGCAATCGACGGTATGTCCGGTGTTGGTAAGAGCACGATCGCTAAAGTTCTGGCCAAACGTTTAGGGATCAATTATTTAGATACCGGCGCTATGTATAGAGCCCTTGCATTTTCTGCCCACAATGATGGCATACCCTTTACCGATGAAGACCTGGTTGCCGATTGGTTACCTCGTAGTGGTCTGGAGATTGAGCTTGACAAGGATAGGCAAAAGACTCTGATCCATGGTCAGGATGTGAGCAACTTGATCAGATCAGCTGAGATGTCGAGATTATCATCTGCTATCAGCGCTTTGCCTCCTGTACGTTATTACTGTGTGGAGATGCAGCGCGCTTTGGCTGACGAGAGACCTTTAGTATTGGATGGTAGAGATATAGGTAGTTTTGTACTACCGGCAGCAGATTTTAAATTTTATCTGGAGGCGGACGCTGAAGTTAGGGCTAGGAGACGCTGGCGTCAGACGCAGGAGACAACACAAGGGTCTACCGCGCAAACTTTTGAACAGATATTGGCGGAGATGTTAAAGCGTGATCAAAATGATAGTAGTAGAAAGTTAGCGCCCGCTATGGCCGCGCCGGATTCAATAATTATCAATACTAACACTATGACCGTTGAAGAGGTTTTGACTCATATCCTTGACCTGATGCGAATTAAGGCCGCGTCAGATAAGAAAATTAATCAATTTTGGAGTCCCTATTTGGTCGCCGGATAAGCGGCAGATAGCTATAAAGCTGAGAAAGAGCAGGTTAAATGCACACGATAAAAGAAAAAGGTCGGAAGCGGAACAAGACGTCAGACAATATTGTGCGCAAAAGTCGGGTGCAATGGCTAGTGGCATATCTGGTGGGTTTACCAATTAGTTTGCTGTATCGCGTTAAGTACGAAGGCTTGGAGAATATTCCCTCAGAACCGTTTTTTGTCATAGCTAATCATCGCAGCATGCTGGATCTTATCTGTTTTCAATATAAAATGCCCCATTGGGTTCATTGGCTCGCTAAAAAATCTCTCTTTACCATTCCAATCATAGGTTGGTTTGTACGCAAGTTGGGAGCGATACCTTTGAACAGGGATCACAAAGACTTTCAGGCTGTACGTTCTGTCTTGCGGTTGGCGCGTAAGGGTCGTTCAATTGGTATTTTTCCACAGGGAACCAGAGTCGCGGAAGAAGATATTAACAAAATCATACCAAGTGGAAATGCGGCTAATTTAGCTTTTCGCTCCGGTCTTCAGATTCTACCGGTAGCCTTTGCCTACAAATGGAGCCTATTTAAAAGACAAAGGATTATTTTCGGTAAGCCATTTAATATTTCCGCGCCTGAAAACAAAGCGACTCAAAAAGAGGAATACAGTCGTATTATGTTGAGAATAATGCGTGATATTTTTGCTCTGGCGGACATTGATTGGCAACCGGAGCTTATAGTAAATAATAATTCTGAGGAGAATGGCTAAAAAGAGTAATGAGAATTGAATTAGCAAAACACGCAGGCTTTTGTCCTGGAGTGCGTTTAGCTGTTGAAGCGGCACATCAGGCCTGTGATCAAGACGAAGATATTACTTGGATGTTAGGAGAGATTGTACATAACAAGCATGTAGTTAACGAGCTTACTAGTAAAGGTCTAAAACTCGCCCACAATATTGAAGAGATACCTGAAAAATCAAGGGTAATTATTAGAGCGCATGGAGTAGCGCCACAAGTCATCTCTGAACTTCAAAGCAAAAACTGTGAAATTATTGACCAAACTTGCCCTTTTGTTGTTAAGGTACAGTTGTTAGCGGCAGAAGCGGCGGCAAAAGGCTCAGGACTTATTATTACAGGTAATCCTGAACATCCGGAGGTGAAAGGTTTGGTAGGTCATTATGGCGCTAAACCGGTAATTATTGACAGCATTAGCGCCGCTGAAACTGCGATTTTTCCTGCAGGGGAATGGATGCTGGTTTCGCAAACAACCTTTTCCGCTTCTCAATTCCATGTGATATCAGCAATATTAAAGAAGAAAATTGCAAAATTACGTATTTTTGATACAATATGTGTTACGGCTGAAAATAGGCAAGAGGAGGCGTCAGATCTCGCGAAAAGATCAGATATTATTCTTGTCTTAGGTAGTTCCACCAGTTCCAATACTATGAAATTAGTGGAAGTATGTACCAGCCATTGTTCCAAGGTGTATTTGATTGAAAATTCCAAGCAGTTGCGTAATCTGCTGGAGCGAGAGAATTTTACACACAAAAAAATTGGTATTACTGCCGGGGCATCTACGCCCCAAGGCATGATCAGGGAGGTTATCCACAAGATGAAAGAACAGGAAGGTCTCGTAGCTCAGGAAGAGAAGGAGACAGCTCTTACGCATCAGCCACAAGAAGAGCAGGAGTCGTCGGAAACTGCAGAGTTTGCTGAAGCAACAGCGGAAACAGAAGCTGAAACCGCTGAATTAGAAGCAACTGCAGAGCTTAATGATAAAACAGCGGAAAAAGAAGTTGAAGCCGTGAAGTCAGAAACAACTGCAGAGTTTACTGAAGAAACGGCGGAAACGGAAGCTGAAACTGTGGAATCAGAAACAACTGCAGAGTTTACTGAAGATACGGTAGAAACAGAAGCTGAACCCGTGGAGACGGAAACAGCGGCTGAGGCGGAAGTTGATGCGACCGCTACAGACAAAGAGGATGATACAACGCGGGAAGAAGTTCGGGCTGAAGCTGAAGAGTCTACAGAAGAGACAGAGGCGGCTGCTGTACCTGAGACGGAGCAACAAGACCAAGCTGATGTTAGCTTCTCGGACTTCATAGACAACATTCCTCAGTTAAAACGGGGAAGTATCGTTACCGGTATTGTAGTGCGGCAGGATGAGAACTATGTCTATGTTGATGTTAAAGATAAGTCCGAAGGCAGGATACCTCTCAAAGAGTTTGAAAATGATCCCGAGTATGATTTAGAAGCCGCTGTTAAAAACCATGCCGAGCTGGAAGTCTATGTACGCAATATTCGAAACACGGATATGGGCAAAGAGATCACTCTTTCTAAAGCCAGGGTAGACTTCTCCAAGCATAAAGCTCAAATTGAAAAAGCATTCAATGAGAAAACACCGGTACAGGTAAAAGTCATTAATGTAGTTCGAGATGGAGTTATTTGCTCCTACGGCAGTGTAGACATTTATGTTCACAGGACTCAACTGGAATTACATGTGGTTGATGATCTTGAGCCATATCGAGGCGAGACCTTTGAGATTTTGATCACACAATTTGACGCCGACCGAAAGCGCCCCAAAGTAGCAGGTTCCAGAAGATCTTTGCTACAGCGTGAGCGACGCAGGAAAGCGGAAGAGTTGTGGGATAATATCGAAATAGATAAATTCTACACAGGAATAGTTAGAAATCTTACTAATTTCGGAGCTTTCGTAGACATCGGCGGAGTAGATGGTCTAGTTCATATCAGCGAGCTATCTTGGAAGCGCATTAAACACCCAAGTGAAGTAGTTAATGTTGGTGACAAGATAGAAGTTTTTGTTAAAGATTTTGATCGGGAGGCTAAGAGAATTTCCTTGGGTTATCGTCTGCCCGAGAACGATCCCTATCTGAATATTGAGGAGAAATTCCCAATTGGTTCTATTGTCAGGGGCATTGTAGTACGCATGTTCCAGTTTGGCGCTTTTGTCGAGATAGCGCCCGGGGTAGACGCGCTTTGTCATATCTCACAGATTTCTGACTACAGGCTGAATCGCCCCAATGATGTATTAGAAGTAGGTATGGAGATCGATGCCAGAGTTCTTGAGGTTTCCAATGAGACCAGGCGTATAAGTATAAGTATTCGTGAAGTAGAACCGATCAATCCTTCAGAAGAAGTGCTGGCGGAAATTGAAGCCAGACAACAGCGCCGTCGTGAGCAACGTGAAGAAAAACAGCCGCAGCGCGGAGGCGAACGTCGTGAACGTCGTAGTCGCGGCAGGCGTGAAGATAGAGGCGTCGAGATGCCTACAAGTTATGTCGATAAACATACCCCGACGTCAATGGGCGATCTGGCCAATATCTCCGCAGTTACGGATGGTGGCGCTGAATTGTTGGATAAGATTATGGGTGATAAAGTAAAAACCGCGGAAGAAGAAATAAGTGAACATATTGAAGGACCTGTTGTCTTTACAGAAAAACACGAACCTAACGCGGAGATGGCAGATGTTTGTTGCCAGGAAGAAGGTGGAGTCATGGATGAAATGAAGAAAAAGGCTGAAACCGCGGCTGAAGAAGTCAAAGAGAAAGCCAAAGCGGTAGCTGGCGAAGTTGGCGGCAAACCGGTTAAGGCTGATGAAGCGGAAGAAAAAACTGTCGAGAAGGAAATAGGCGAACATATTGACGGGCCGGTGGTCTTCGCTGAAGAGCACGAACCTAACGCGGAGATGGCAGGAGCTTGTTGCCAGGAAGAAGATGGCGTAGCTTCAGAAATAATTAAGGATTAATAAATTCGCTTTATCTAATTTTTTGTAACACTGCTAGCTGATTAGATAATTCGTTAACAGTAGCGCAAATTAGAACAAAATAAAAAAGGCATCCGAGGATGCCTTTTTTAGTTGGCCGATTGTAAAATCAAGTTGAACATGTAAAGTAAAAAAGTCCATAAGGCACCTCTTTGGTAGAATGTAAGTGTTCAAAGCTTCATTCACAAGGAGGAAATCCCTATGGATCACTTACATTCTACTACAACTGAACACAGGAAGGGGCAACATCTTACATTTGAGCACCGGGTATTGATTCAAACCCGCATCAAAGACGGCTGGAGTCCCAATAGGATCGCTCGGGAGATCGGCTGTGCGCCGAATACTGTCCGCAACGAGATCAAGCGCGGAACCGTGGCACTGTACAAAGGAAATATCCTACGTTACAAGGCCACTGCCGGTCAGGATGCATACGAACGAAATCGTCAGCCATGCTGCCGGCACTATGACCTCCTTGAGAAAACCGATTTTATCGCTTTTGTAGAGCAGAAGTTCTTCGAAGAGGGATGGTCACTCGATGCTTGTGTCGGTCGCGCTCTGGAAGAAGGGTTATTCACCAGAAGCCAGATCGTCTGTACCAAAACACTTTACGGCTACACCGCTCTCGGCCTTCTCGGAATCAAAAATATCGATCTCCCGGAGAAACTTCGCAGGTCGCCCAAAAAGGCGCAGAACCGTGAAAACAAGCGGATCCTTGGCCGGAGCATCGAGGAACGTCCGGCATCCGTGAATAACCGCAGTGAGTTCGGGCACTGGGAAGCAGATCTCGTCATCGGATCAAAAAGTGATGACGATGATGCCCTTCTGACCATGATCGAGCGAATGACCCGGGAATACTGGATGATTCGCGTTCCTGGACGTGACCCGAACGGTGTCATGGCTGCGCTGTTGGCAGTCCGCTCTCAGTATGAGGAACACTGGGATGATGTCTTCAAGACGATTACCACAGACAACGGTTCCGAGTTTGCGACATTGTCTGACCTGGAGGGGCTGAGCAAAACACTGGTCTACTTCGCCCATCCCTACACCTCATGCGAGAAGGGATCGGTGGAGCGTCACAACGGACTGATCCGCAGATTCATCCCTAAGGGAAAACGAATCGACAGCTACTCCGACGAACAGATTGCTCAGATTGAGATCTGGTGCAATGGCCTTCCACGGAAGTCGCTCGGCTACCGCACCCCGGACGAGCTCTTCGAGGATCAACTGGACCGGATCTATTCATGTGCTGCCTGATGGGACATTTAATCATAAATGTTCAACTTGTTATTGCAATTTGCGCG
>DUNL01000209.1 GCA_012839385.1 Clostridiaceae bacterium | reverse complement strand
GATATATTTCTTCTTAATATTATATTACGTTAGTACAGCATAGTAATTCAAGCAAAATTCTGAGGCAAATTTGCGGCACACCTTAAGGGACTTCCAGACATCCAAAACCACAATAGCAAATTCAATATATAAATTAAAAATTATTTTATAGGATTATCTTTTATATTTCTCCGCCACGTCCAGCACTGCCTCAATAACATCTTCAATGTCCTGGTCAGACATCTTAGGGTAAAGAGGCAAACTGAGCATTCGCAAAAAGTTGGAATCTGCCACTGGAAAGTCTTCTTGTTTAAAACCGTATTTCTTCCTGTAATAGGAGTGCCTATGAATAGGAATAAAATGGACACTTGTTCCGATATTCATGTCTTTCAATTCTTCGATAAACTGGTCACGGTTAATTTTCAACGTTTCTAGGTTTAAGCGCAATACGTATAAATGCCAAGAATGCTTCACATATGTTTGCTCGACGGGGATTTCAAAGTACGGACATTCTGAAAAAGCGTCATTGTACCTTGATACAATCTCACTACGCCGCTGCTGAAATCTATCAAGTTTTTTTAGCTGCTGAAGCCCAATTGAAGCCTGAATATCGGTCATATTATACTTAAAACCCGGATATTCCACTTCATAGTACCAGGATCCTCCTCTGTCATACCGTTTCCAGGCATCTCTATTCATCCCGTGAAGGCTGAGTCCCCTTGCCTTCTCTATAAGCTCCTGATTACCTGTAAGCATCCCGCCTTCGGCGGTTGTTATATTTTTCGTGGCATAAAAGCTAAAAGCCGTAAGATCACCTATAGAACCAATCATCTGCCCTTTAAATTGTGCCGGCAACGCATGCGCAGCATCCTCAATTATAAAAAGTCGATGTTCTTTAGCAATTGTCATAATTGCATCCATCTTGCATGGGTGCCCTGTATAGTGAACCGGCAAAATAGCTCGGGTTCTAGGAGTAATTACACTCTCAATTAGGTGTGGTGAAATGTTTAACGTATCAGGCTCAACATCAACAAGCACCGGGCAAGCCCCTACATGTTCGATTACATTCACGGTTGAACAAAATGTCATTGGCGTTGTAATCACTTCATCTCCACTACCAACACCAGAGACAACCAAAGCGAGATGCAACCCAGCAGTACATGAATTCAATGCCAATGCTGACTCTGCTCCTAAAAACTCTGCAAATTCTGACTCAAATATTTTTGTCTTAGGGCCTGTCGTAATCCAGTTGGATGATAATGTATCAACAACCTCATCGATCTCTTCACGGGAAATATACGGCGGTGAAAATGGTAAAAAGGTCGTTCTCATAGATATCTCCTTTTCTTCCTTATCAAAAAATGGTCATCACTATATACCTATTTTTGATAAGAGTAGCTTATATAAATATCCTCATTGAGTCGCTTACACAATCTCTGACAAATCTCTTCACTTTTCCCAGGCAGTAATACCACCAGGACAGTGAAGACAATAAGTAAGAAATCGAGGGAAATTAATTGATGTTGTGTATAAGCCAGATCAACTCTAAGCTTCTGTCGCATAATACAGTTAATATAATATTCTTCGGGGTCATCTACATTAAGTAATTCTTCTTCATTACGAAAAAGAATCTGAGAAACACCAGTTATCCCTGGCTTTACAGAAAGGACTCTTTTCTCCTCTTCATTATAATCCTTTACATACTGAGGATCTTCCGGGCGCGGTCCTACAAGGCTCATATCCCCGCGCAGGACATTAATAAATTGGGGTAGTTCATCCAGCTTCCACTTGCGCAGAAATCTTCCGCATTTTGTAATACGCTGATCGCTCTCGGCAGTAATACCAGGTCCCTTTCGTCTTGAATCAGCTACCATACTCCGGAACTTTAAAACATTAAAAATCCTTCCGTATCTCCCTACTCTTTGACCGCGATAGAATACAGGGAAACCAGTATCACAAACCACAACAACAGATATCAACAGAATAATCGGAGATAAAATTAGTAACAGTATCAATGAAATAATGATATCTAATAGCCTCTTCGCCATTTTTATTTTCCTTTTTCTAAGAGTTCCTGAACATCATTGAGCCAGTTTTTTACCAGCACATTCCAGTCCAAATAATCCTCTGCAAACTTTCTTCCTTGTTTGCCCATTTCATACGCAGACTTTGGATGATCCGCAAGCCACATTACAGCATCTGCAAGAGCCTTTTCATCTTCAGGCGGTGTTACAATTCCTGCACCTGCTTCTTTCACCATTTCAGCACCTTCTCCGGACCCAGAATACATTATCGGTAAACCAGCTGCTAAAGCCGGCATCATTTTTGCCGGTCGGACTTCCTTAAAAAGGAGATTATCTCTTAGTGTCACTAGAGCAGCAAAATGCCAAAAAAATTGAGAACAG
>DUNL01000241.1 GCA_012839385.1 Clostridiaceae bacterium | reverse complement strand
TAGATATGGAGACATGAAAAGAATAACTAAAAAAGTAGAGAAGTTATTAGAATCATTACCAAAGACCACTATAGGTGGTTTTTTTATTGAAGATATAGATATAAATAATATACATGAAGTATATGAACACGAGTTAAAAGTTAATAGAGGGATTATAGATTTTACAATATATTTTGAGGAGAGTGAATTATAATGGCTAAAGCAACAAGAGCATTAGGAACTAAATTGATGAAAGATACACAAGCAATAGGAGGTTTAACCTCTATCGGTGGAATAGAAATTACAGCAGATGAAATTGATGTAACTACATTAGATTCAGATGATGGGTACAAGGAATTTATAGGTGGATTTAAAGATGCGGGGGAAGTTACTATTGAAGGTTTCTTTGATTCAGAAAATGATGGGCAACTTGCTATGCAAACGTCATTAGACGATGGAGAAGCAGAAGATTATAAAATACAATTCCCGACTAAACCACCAACAGAATGGAATTTTAAAGCAGTTGTAACAGGATTTAGTGTAGGAAATGTTGATGTAGACGGAAACGTGACATTTGGGGCTACTTTGAGAGTGAGTGGTAAACCTACATTGACAGTTGGAACAGGAGGCGAAGGCTAGGAGAAATCTTAGCCTTATTTTTATATGATTAAAAGGAGAGATTGATTATGAGTTATCACCCAATACAATTAGATAAAGAAAGAAGCTTTAGATTTGGAATGAAGGCAATTAATAGAGTAGAGAAACATTTCAAGAAGCCTATATTAAAAATTGCAGGAATGCAAGATGGAACCCTTAGCATGGATGAATATGCAGTCCTATTCCACGCTGGATTAATGCATGAAGACAAAGATCTAACACCAGCAAAGGTAATGGATCTAGTGGATGAATATTCAACACTAGGAAAAGTATCAAAAGAGTTTTGGGCAGCATTTAATGAGGAATTTAGTACAGGTGATGAAGAAGAAGAAAAACTTGAGGTCTTAGTAAAACTAAAAACCATGCTTGATGGTGGAATGATTGAAAAAGATGAAGTCCTGGCAATCATTGATGGAGAGGTAGAGATAGAGGTAAAAAACGAGTAGAAGATAGTGAACCTTGGACCGTTGATGGTGCTATGAGGCTTGCTATCTCTGTAGAAATACCAATGTCAGAGTTTTGGCAAATGACCCCAAAAGAATTAAATTTAATTGCTGAGAATTATCGAGAAAAACAAAAGCAAGAATTTAAGGATAAATTATCATTAGAGTATTACAACGCTATGTGGACCATACAATGGCTAGGTGAGAAATCTGAACAACCGAGACCGCTTGATGAAATCCTAGATAACTTGTTTAAAGAGAAGAAGATAATGACAGACGAGGATATGTTAAATCAAGTTATGGTTTTAAATAGATTATATGGTGGAGAGGTTAAAACTTGCAATCCTTAATCATATTCTGTAAAATAAAGGTAATATATTTTAGGGGGTATGATTATGGGATTGTATGGTTCTCCAGATGTCGGAAATTTATATACTGAAGAGAAGATAAAAGAAGAGAAGAAGCGAAGAAATATTGTGATAGGCACTCAAACACTTATGTTAGCAGTATTGTATATACTAATGATGTGGGTAGCAGAGGATAGGTTTGAAATGACAGTATCGTATGTCGGTGTATTTTCTATAGTCTATTTTGTTGTTTTCTTTATAAAAATGATAATAAACTTATTTAAAAAACGAAGCGTGAGAAAAGAAATTAGAAAAATGTTAATATGTATGTTGTTAATTACAATTTGCTTAATATTAAGTTGAAGCATCTACAAGAGTAGGTGCTTTTTTATTACCTCAAAACGGGAGGTGAATGTATGTCAAAGAGTAACTTTATCGTAAGAGGTGGAGGAGATTTCTCTGGCCTTTATAAAGAGCTTAATCAAGCACAAAAACAATTGAATGGATTTAAGTCAGGGATAGGTAAGACTTTAAAAGGCATTGGAGCTTTGTTTGGTGGTATAGCAGTTGGAAGGACCATTAAAGATTTTGTGCAAACAGCAGCAAGGACTGAAACTTTAGCAGTAGCAATGAATTCTGTTGCACGTGCTTCTGGATATGCTACAGCTGCAGTTAATGAACATAAAAAAGCAGTAATGGATATGGGTATTGCTGAACAAGAGTCAATGCAGATATTAACTAGATTTATGCAGGCTCAACTTGATACAGCTGATGCAGCTAAGCTTGCTAGAGTTGCACAAGATGCAGCAGTAATAGCTAATATGAACTCATCTGAAGCGGCTGAACAGATGACAGAGGCTATTGCTAAACAGAGGCCAGTATTACTATCTCAATTTGGAATGACTAAAAATCTAAATGAGATTTATAAAGAATATGCTGCTAGATTAGGTAAAACAGCTACTCAACTCACTACAGCAGAGAAAAAACAAGCTATGCTTAATTACATCCTATCAGAAGGGGATAAAATAGCAGGCACCTATGAGGCATCTATGGGAGCAGTTGGAAAACAAATAGGCTCACTACCTAGATATTGGGACACTCTTAAAAATGCTATTGCAACCCCTTTGGCTTTACCTGGCTTAAGTGTGGCGGTAGAAGGAGTTACAAATGCCTTAAAGAGTGCTATTTCATGGGCCGAGGCGAACGAGGCGACCTTGAGAGTTTGGGGGCAGAATGTAGCTAACATTGTATCGGGAGTGGTCAATGCTTTTAGCTGGATTACAAGGACATTGGCGAATAATTGGCAAATGATAAAACTTGTAGGGACAGCCTTAGTATCTTATGCAGCAGCAACAAAAATAGTAACAGCAGCAGTGGGGGCCTTTAAAACAACAAATTTATTGTTAAATGGTAGCTTAACTACACAAATTCCATTGCTATCTACAGCAAGTAAAGCAGTTGCAATATACCGTACACAGATGGCATTGGCTCCTGTTGCTACTAATATGTTCACAGGTGCATTATTAAAATTAAGAGTTGCTTTACAAGCAGTACATGCGGCTATAGGTCCTGTTGGTTGGGCAATATTGGCAATATCAGCATTGTTAACAGGTGGAATGTTAATATGGAATAAATATAATAAATCCTTGGCAGATGAAGAGTTAACTGATGCATTGCAAGAAATAGACGATATGATGGGAGATTTAGAAGATACCTCTCTCGATGCTACCGAAGGGCAGGAAGATTTAGCAGATGGAATAGGAAAAGCATCTAAAGCAGCACAAAAAGCACTTGCTCCATTTGACGAATTAAACATTCTTCAACAAAATATGGGTTCTGGTGGTGGAGTTCCCTCACTTGGGGGATTTGGTAATCTTGGCAATCCTTTTGATGGTCTAAATTTTGAGATGCCTACCTTAGATACTGAAAAAGTTGATAAAGAAATTAAGAAATCAAAAAGTAAATGGGAAGGGTTCCTATTTTGGTTAAATGATAAATGGAATGGATTAAAACAAACATTCTCTATTCCTATAACAGTACCAGCTCCAGTTTTTGCAGCAATACCAAGTCCAATTTATAACCCTGAATGGAACTTAACGCCTCCGTTAGTGCCTCAGTTGGTATTCCCACCAATTATACAAACTGCATATAATAAATCAATTGAAACTATAAAAAATGGAATGGTAAATGCAAAAGCATTTCTAGAACAGAGACATGGGGAATTAGTGAGAAATGTAGAAAGAGAAACACGGAACTGGGGATCAAGAGTAAATGAAGGCTTGTCTACTGCCTGGAGCACTATAGAAAGGAACTACAATACTCATAAAGAGAACGTAGGTGTAATTGCTACCGCTGTAGGTACTACAATGGCTGTAAATGTGAGCCGCGGCTTATCTACTATGGGAAGAAATATAAATAATGCCATAACTACAGTGCAAAATAACCTGAATACTTTTGGTACAGGTGTATCAAGTGTAGCCGCGGAAATAGGCAGAACACTATCTTATAATATTTCTCAAGGATTTAATACTGTTACTACTAACTTTGCAAGTTTTGTAAACAATATGGGCCGAAATGTGAGAACGTTTGGAGCAGGCATGCTAACAGGAGCCTTAGAAACGGCTAGAGGGTTTGCAAGTAACCTTGTCAATGGTTTTCAAAGGGTCTGGAGCAGTTTTAGAAGCCTTATGAGTAGCATGGGCGAGCGAGTTGGCTCTTGGTGGAATGCTAACAAAAGTGTAGTAGGAAAAGTGGCAATAGGTGTAGGAGTGGGTGCGGCAGTAGCAACAGGAATAGCTTTAGCAGCACCAGCGGCAATCCCATTTGCAGCGAAAGGACTGGGTGCCCTAAAGGCAATTTCAGCAGGTGCAGGATTGGCATTTGGTGGAGCTATGGCAAAAGGTGGCATTGTCAATGAACCAACTCTTGCAGTAATAGGTGAAGCAGGTAAAGAAGCAGTGATGCCTTTGGAGAACAACACCGGTTGGATAGATGACCTGTCAAGTAGAATTGCAAATAACATGGGCAATAAAAGTAATAATAACAATGATGGAAGTACTCAAGTGATTGAAGTTCATTTTGGAAATGATATTTATAGAAAGATAATTAATGGAATTGAGCAGGAAGGTAGAAGGGCTGGTAGGTCTGTAATTACAATAGGATAGGAGGGGTAGCATGCTAAAAATTAACGGGGTAGCAGTGGCTACTCCTAAGACTTTATCTGTAGAAGTAATGGATTTAGATGCAGAATCTGGCAGAAATGCAAATGGAAGTTTAATAAGAGATAGAATTGCAGTAAAAAGAAAAATCAATGCAGAATGGCCAGCTATGAGCATGTCTGAAATGTCAACACTGTTACAAGCAGTAACAGGAGTATTCTTTGAAGTGGAATATCCAGACCCTTTAGAAGGTGCTATGTTGACTAAAACATTTTATGTCGGAGACAGAAGTACACCTGTAGCAATTATTAAAAATGGACAGGTTCTCTGGGAAGGTGTTTCAATGAATTTCATTGAAAGGTAGGTGATAAGTTGGTAAGTGAAGAGTTTAAACAAGCAATAAAAGAACCTGCTAGAGAAATAAAAAGTAAAATTGAATTACCAGGACTAACTCATCTATATCAATCTTTACTATATT
>DUNL01000105.1 GCA_012839385.1 Clostridiaceae bacterium | reverse complement strand
TTCAGAACAGAATCAAAAAACAATAACTGTTTAATCCTATGAATCTAGGTTTAATAGATAAGAAATATAACTGTCACCAAGTAATGGAGAAAATAATGAAGCTGATTGAATTAAAATGTCCTAACTGCGCTGCTAATATTCAACATGATGCCGATAAATCCAAATTAACTTGTGAGTATTGTGGATATCGAGCCCTGGTGGAGAAAACCGGCAGTGAACCGGAAGACATTAAGTTAATTGAAGAAAAAAGCTATGCCAAGGCCAAAGGAGAATATAGGGCTTTGGCGGAGAAAGAAAAGTCAACACTGGTCCGTAAATTTGTAGTCTTTTTTATCATCGTTGCTATTATTGTTGTAGGCGCGATTATTGTAGGCACAATTGAGAAATATAAAATGCCATTAATAGACCCTTTTGAACATATAGAAATGAAATTTTTCGGAACAACCGGGGAGGGTCAAGCTAAGCTCATAGTTGACGAATCAGATCCCGACATTAACTTTACCAAAATTTATTACACAATAGAAAACAATTTTAATCTCTCGGAAGGAGATACTGTAACTGTTACGGCGGAGAGTAGCGAATACAGACTGACTGAACGGATGAAAAAATATAAAGTAGAAGGATTAGAGTTGTTTTTGCTTGATATCAGTACAGTAAGTGACGCCTCATTGGCAGCAATTCATCAAAAGTCGCTAGATAGTATTAATGACTCTGTCGATACCGCTAATCGAAAAAAGCTTGAACGTATAGAAACCAAACCTGTAAAAATTTATTTTGTAACCGATGGTGACAAAAATAATATTTTATATGATGTCTTTGAAGTTGATTTTTTATTAAAGGATGGTTCAAAGGCTACCTATTATCTGGTTCAGGAGTACCACGACATTATCATCAGAGAAGGAAATAATGTGTCGATAAAATATGGCCTTACCTGGAGCGCAGGTGAATTTAAACGCATTCACACAGATACTCAAACTTTGGGCTATATTTCCGCTTTTCAGACTTTGGAAGAAGTTAAAGGCTATGTCCTCACCAAACAAGATGTCGAAATGAGTTTTCAGGAGAGAGATTTGTAAATTTATAAAAATAATTATCAGAGCCAATCCAATTCCTCCGGATGTTTAAAAGATATTTAAACTGGATATAACATTTTTTATTTTTATACTAGCCTGAATATGGTATACTATATTGGCGCGATTTTTCTTAATCGCTACAGATGATTGTCTAACTATGCGTTTTCTGCAATATAAATTAAAGAAAAGAGGTGTCTATGCTGAGCGAAAATCGTCCTCTACCTAATGAGTTATTAGATAAAATGCTAGAGCTACGCGCTGATGTCTATCAGAACGGCAGGAATCTATACGAGAGATGGAAACCATCCATCATACAAAAAGAATTTCGTGGTAGCGCCAAGAATCTCGCGTACTATCTAGCACTAAGGCAAAAAGATCTACGAGGCTTGCAAGAAGAGCTTTCCACCTGGGGATTATCTTCTTTAGGGCGACTGGAATCACGTACTTTGTCTACTATTGACGCGGTTATTGTTACCTTGGCCAAGGTCTGCGGCAGAGAGAAAGACATAGTCAAATATCCTAAAAAGAGTTCATTCTTTGCCGGACACCATAAACTGAAGCAAAATTCTGAAATAATATTCGGGGAAATGCCTCCGGGGCGAAATACAGCTATTATGGTTACCGTAGGCAAAGAAGCCGCTGAAAATAACTCTTTAGTCAGGGATCTAGTTGAAGCGGGAACTAATGTACTGCGTATTAACTGCGCCCATGATAGTCCTGACATCTGGGCAAAAATTATCGCTAATGTCAGGGCAGCTGAAGAAAGTACAGGGAAAACCTGTCGCGTACTAATGGATATAGCAGGTCCAAAAGCCAGGATTAGTTGGATAATGAGTGGCGATCGCCGAGATCGCGCTGTAGTTGGCAAAAGGCTTTTTCTCAGCAAAAAAGAAGGCGCTAATATGGATGATGATATTACGCTGAAAATGGGATGCAGCCTACCGCAAGCTTTAGATGACTTATTGCCCGGTGAATCCGTGCTGTTTGATGATGGTGTAATTGAAGGTGTAGTTGAAGAAAAGTTTAATGATGGAGTTGTTGTTCGCATTAACAAGACGGATAAACCTAACGGCATTAGACTTAAGGCTGACAACGGTCTTAATTTCCCTAAAAGTAATTTGACTTTGTCCGTGATTACTGAGAAAGACAGTAAGGATCTGGATTTTGTTAGCGCCAATGCTGATATTGTCGGTTTTTCTTTCATAAAGAACGCTGCTGATATCCGCCAGTGCTTAGACGAGATACAAGAACATCTAGCTGAAGATAGACCTTTCCCGTCTGTGATTGCCAAAATTGAAACCCTACAAGGCATATCAAATTTATCCAGTATCATTGCTGAAGCGGGCGGGAGATGTAATTTTGCCGTTATGGTTGCCAGAGGAGATCTGGCGGTAGAAACCGGCTATTCCCGTTTAGCGGAGCTGCAACAACAAATACTGTGGTTGAGTGAGGCCGCTGATATCCCTACTATCTGGGCTACAGAAGTATTAGATAATATGGTTAAAACCGGCATCCCGACCAGGGCTGAAGTAACGG
>DUNL01000086.1 GCA_012839385.1 Clostridiaceae bacterium | reverse complement strand
CGGGCAACCGCACAATCTATTGACGTAGCATCAGAAAGCCTAGAAACGTATATAGGTAAATTGGGTGCTCTTAACGTGAAAACCAAAGAGGGAGGCTGGTTTAAGAAAGATACCTACACCAACATATTGGACTTGTATCCGGAACTGATAGATGCTCAAGGAAATTTGAATAAACAGGTAGCGGAGGGTATTCTTGCAGCGGATTCCTTAGATGAAGCACAGACGGAGGTATTACAGGGTGCTCTGGATAATGCTCTAGCAATAGAGGACGCATACGCACGTATGGCAGATTACTTGGCGGGTATATTTGGAAATGTAGCAACGGACATCACACAGGCATTTCAAGATATGTACGTGAGTGGTGATGATGCTATGGAAAGTCTACGTGAATCGTTCTCTGGAATGATTGAGCAATTCACTAGAGATGCCATACAATTCTCATTCCTCCAGCCGTACCTAGATGAACTAAATGCTACGACGAAAAAGATAGGAGAGCAGTTTGCAGGAGGGGACATATCAGCGGAACAATTACAGCAACGTATCGTGACCTCATTAGGTAGCTTCTACGCCTCTTTGGAGGAATTACAACCTGCAATACTACAGGCGTACGAAAATGCCGACAAATTAGCGGAACAGGCGGGATTCGTCAATGCTTTCAGTCCTACGGATTCATCAGCAAACGGAACATCCATAGCAGGAAGAATTCAACAAGCCATTACAGAGGAAACAGGAAGCGAATTGGTAGGTAGATTGGGAGCAATTATGTTGAGTAACGAGAGAATGCTGGGTATCAGTTCCGATATGCTGGACTATGCTATCCAGAACCTTGTTACATTGAACAGAATCAAGGAGAACACGGATTACTTGCCTGAGATAGCAGATAACACAAGAAAAACGTATCAACACTTAGAAAACATATAAGACGATGGACATATATATAGATAATGATGAGATAGTGGCAACGTACGGGATAGGTTGTTTGGATTGGAAACCAGCTCTATCGTATGCTGCGGAACGCATCAATGAACGTACATGGCATGACAAGTCGGGGGTGGAAAAACGGATTACAAACATGCGGTATCAGTCTCGTGATTTCGTGCTACAAATGTACGCCAAGGCGGACAGTATAGGTACGGTATACGCCCGAATCAAAACATTGATAGATTATATGTTTACCAAAGGTGTGTTCGTGCTTTCATTACGGGATACGAACGAATCCTTTCGGGAGGCTTTTATATGTGGACGTACACTTGCGGTGGTAGGTGATATTCATGTACGGGAGCAGAATAGTCTATACGTATTCAAAATGGCTTTCAAGGACGTAAATCCAAACGCTCTATACTATAAGACAAACGTAACCTATAACAAAACCACATCGAAGTATGAAGCCTCGATACTGTATCAGAAAGGGAAACCTGCGTTGATGTTGTGGGGGGATGGTACACAGGAAATCGTCACGAATAGTGGTACCTATTCTCGTAATGATTTCTCGAAGGCAGGTTTGCTTGATGTGATTATAGATATAGACAAAGACTTACCGAATGAGGCAGCACTAGAGGCAAACTTCACGTCCACGACACCTACAGGAATCGTACAGCATGAGGTGATTTTCACGGACACAAGTGTAGGAGACATTGTACTATGGTCATGGGACTTTGGTGATGGTAGTACATCAGCGGAACAATCACCTACACACGTGTACACCGTGCCAGGAGTATATACGGTAACCTTACGTGTATTCAATGCAATAGACGGCAGCAGTATAATGGAGAAAGAAGATTATGTTACTGTAAGAGCTGCAAGATTACTGATTAATGATACAGATTCCTTCTTAATAAACGAAACAGATTACTTACTTAAAAATTAATATAACATGGGAGTAGATTCACGAATAAAAGACTTGACGGGTGAGGTATTAGATACTGAATTATCCGCATTATTAGACACACTCTATCTTGCCGTAGACGATACGTCGTTCACAGACGCAGAGAAAGTGAAATGGAAAAACCTAATCACATCAGCAGCAGTAGACAAGAACAGCACGAACGATTACCAAGCACTTACACCCAAAGGCTTTTATGACAGCAAGGCGGAGGTAGGCAAGAGAGGAGTGGTGGCATTTGCAAACGCAGATGAAATAAGGAACATGGAAAACGCTAAGGTTATATCATCATTCGATCTTAGACAGGTGCACAAGAATGAACGTGCGAGGTTATTCAAGGAAGGTGTACCAGATTATTATGCCAAGTCTGCGGCAGGAACGGCTACGAGCTCGCCATGTTGCTGGGCGGGTTCTTTAGAGGCCTATGGTAAAATAAAATTAACTCCCTCACCACCGGAGGGGTACGTAGTGAATGCTTACACGATATCTATCAGTGTCACTTCTTCACTTGGAAGTGGTGCAGGTACTTATTCAGGGACGAACCTCGGAATAGAGTACCCTATTGGTTCGAGTGGTATGAGGATACTTATATTGCCCTATGGTATTTATATTGGCAGCAGCACACCGGCATCAGCAGTAGCAACCTTACGATTTGCCGCATACGTAACAGTCACTCATACAGCACGCATAAGCATAAGAAATGAACATCTATAGAGATAACATATTATTAACGTCGGTGGCTCCTGAGTCCTCGTCCGTACTACGACAGAGAAAGAATGAATATGATTTTATTCAGTTGGATTTTTTCGTGGATACGTATGTAGACTTGCAGATAGGGGATAGAATATACTTTTCTAAAACCAATTCTTTCTATACACTGAACAGCAAACCAAACGTATCCAGTACACCTCGTAATTATAGGTATTCCTGTAGATTCGAGGGAGCCTTACATGAGTTTGAAAAGGTGCAGGTGTTTCTAGATACAGTAACGGAAACAAAAACATACAGAGATTACTCGTTTTCTTTGACAGGTACGGCAAAAACATTCTTGCAATTCATTATCGAAAATCTAGAACGTGCTGGGTACAGCTATGAACTGGGTACGTATGAGACTACGGAACCTGTAACCATTCAATTCAATAATTGGAACGTGCGTGAAGCCATTAATGAGATTACGGGTACACTAGGTATAGAATGGTGTATGGTTGGCAATACCCTCCATTTCAAGAAAGTCTCCAGTGAATTGGCGTATGTGTTCATGGTTGGACGGTACAACGGTTTCACATCATTAGAACGCACACGCCTACAATCCAAAGAGCTGTACACAGTAGTATATGGGTATGGAGGCACACAGAATCTTCCTCCTAGAGAAACGTACGACAGTACTACACTATTCGAGAATAGGTTGATGTTCCCGGGAGTTGACGGAGAAAGTAAATTAACCAATAACGTAGAGTTATACGGAAGAAGAGAAACAGTACAGGAATTCCCCGACATTATTCCAGAATACACAGGAACAGTACAAACACTCTCCAGCCTGTATACGTTCACTGATACAGGAATAGACTTCGATATCAATGAGCAGCTAATCTCAGGACTAGAACCTAAGGTAACATTCCTTTCAGGTTCCCTTATGGGTTTATCATTCGGAATAACCGTAGTAGATGGTAATACAATCACATTGACTCCTATTACAGAGGAGAGTGGTACGTACCCGAACGCAACCATCAAAATGACGGTAGGAGACACGTACAAGATATATGATATACAGATGCCTGATTCCTACATAGTCGCAGCACAGGATAGACTACGACAAGCCACACAGGATTTCCTAGACGATTACAGCATTCCAGCGGATGTGTACACAGCACAAGTGGATGAGGAGTACCTACGCATTAATGAAATAGAGTTATCTCTTGGCATTATGATAAGGATAGTGAATGAAGAGTTCGGGATTGACAATATGTATGAGATTAAGGACTTGCAGAGGAATATCAATAATGAATATAAATATACGATAGGATTCGGAGAAAAAATGCCGAGTGGTTTGATTTCTTCGATAAAAAATAATAACTTTACACAAAAACAAACAATATACAATATCAACAGGACAATGGTAACGTCCAATGAAGTTACCAATATAATTGGAGGAGAAACACCAACATGGGAGCAGCTATAAGATTCATATATGGTACGGAGGCGGAAATATTAGCCTTACAACCAACTGATACGAGATGGGTAGAACGGGCGTTCTACTACCCCGAGGATAAGACGTATTTCTTTCAAGCTCTAAACGGGGTGATGAAGCGATACGGAGCTGGTGACAGCACGTTACTCGGAGTTGGTGTACAATTAGACGGAAAAGTAATTGGAGGCGTGAAAACGCTTGTAAACACGTCAGAGACACTTACAATTCCACAGGACTATGATTATAATACATACACCTTACTTGTGAATGGTACGGTTGATGTGTTTGGACAGATTAACATAATGCAGTAATAGAATGGGACAGATTAACATAGGCAAACAGAACGTACACAACACACCTCCTAGTGGAGCCTGTGCGTACACGTTCAACGCAGACGGAAAACCCGGATATGTAGACAGTAGTGGTGTATTCACTCTTCTAGGGGAGGAAGGCACATCAACAACAAACCTTTATGCCTCACTTGGTGTTGGTTTGTCATCGGCATTACCAGAGAGTCCCGAGATAGGAGATACATTCGTAACAACGGACACCCTACAATTATATACAAGAATAGATTCTGTATCGTGGTCGTTCATAGACTTACCTGCACAGGCTTTCGTAACGGATACTACAGGTGATAGAGCAGTACTGTATCAAAGGATTGGTACGGTATTGGTTGTTATTAGTTCAGATACGTATGATAGTATCACAATCAATGGAGACATAGCAGTAGGAGGCACAGTTGACGGTAGAGATGTTGCAGCCGACGGGTTAAAACTTGACGGAATAGAAGAAGG
>DUNL01000051.1 GCA_012839385.1 Clostridiaceae bacterium | reverse complement strand
GTCCAATGAGGACAGGAGATCTTCTCTAACACCAAGGCGCTCATCGGGTTCACTGACTTGAATATCAATATCCAGCAGGGAGAAAAAAGGTTGTTTGTCCGCGGTAATTTTGTCTTTGTATTTACTTGTGACGAAATCCAGGCAATCTTCTAATACTTCCTCTTGATAGATCTCCCAAATTCTCTCGACATCAGTTTTTATCGATGTTTTATACACAGTTTCGCCATTTATGACAGCGATTAATTGCCCGGTTGAAGGGTGCACTTTACCTAATAGAGGAAAGCGATCCAAATAAGGTCTCTCACTAAACTCGGCTTTGTAATCCGCTCGATAAATTTCTTTACCATTATTGTCATAGACCTGTAGACGATAGCTTAATTCTTCATTTCCCTCGTAGAGGACAAAATTAACCTTGTCTCGTTCCAGTCCCAGAGTCATTTCAATCAAATCGTCAACGGGATACAATTCCTGTAAAAACCTGATTGGCAGATCATTCCAATGATCCGCGCCGCCATCCGCTGACATATTATACTTTGGCGTGGAGGCGCTTTCATCTGTCCAGCTATCTTCCCCGGGTGGCAAGAAAGAGTTAAAAGCGATAGTAATCTGACCAACTTCCAAATCCTTAAGTTCCGGAATCACGAAATCCATAATCCAGGATACGCCTTGTTTGAAGGCGTTTAAGATAGCGACAGAAGCTTGGGCTTGCTTTGTTTCAATCTTTTTCCGTACCTTATCCGTTAAGGCTTGCCTGGAGGCGAGGTCTTCACTCAGAACACCGTAAATTTCAACTTTGTCTCCTTCGGATATTTGTGGCAGAATATGCTTTTCTATTTCCGAGAGGAAAATATCGTTTTCCCAAGGTATTTCGTATTCTTTCTCGTAGATCAGAACGCCTTTTTTGTAATTGTCAACGGAAGCCGCGGGGAAGTAGCTTCTAATCTGTTCCAGCTTATCTTCCTTTTGTTCAGATATTAAAGCTCTAATATCTGTATAGCCCTGGTCCGTAAGAAGTTTGAGAGCGGACAATTGACCGTCTGTATTGCGCATGGTAAAGCTGTCTGCCAGATACATAAGAAGCTCCGACCAGCTAAGGCCTGGGCCCAGATTAGGAAAACTTTCCAGAAATTGAGAACTCATCGTCACTAATTCAGATCCGGCGCCACTAACTTCTACTATTGTAGCGTCACCGTATTCCAGCAGGCGAACACTGAATCCGGGTTCTTCAGTAAAAATAATTCTGTTACCTTTATAGCCGGGTTCAGCTACGATCGAGCCCTGATAGGCAGTAGTTTCCATGCCCAGTCGAAAAGCGAAATTACAGGCCGCGGCGATAGTTTCAATGGCGGCAGTAGGTGAGAGGACTATCTTAAGATTTAGAGCGTCAGGGAGTAAATCCAGATTATTATCCGGTAGAAGAGGACCACAATCAAAAACAGATTCGAGGCCTTTATCCTTTCGCCAGTCATAAGGCGGGATCTCTTTAGCTGAGGTGGTTGCGTTGACATGGTCAGAAGGTTCAGCGACGCTTGTATACTCTCTGTTGGACCACTGCTTCCAGAGTTTATCAATATTATCTTGATCAGTTATTTCGACAATGGGGAAAGTGGTTGTGATTGTTTCAAAGCCGATACCTAAGGCTAAGTTAACGGATTTTATTTTGGTAGAAAAATCTAGTTCAGGGGATATTTTTATGAGACAAGCCATAAACTCTCCTTTTTAATATAATTAATTTTCCACCGATTATTATAGTCTATTTTGTAATTTTATGCATTAGGAAAACAAAAGAATCGACCGCGTAAAATCTCCACGGTCGATTCGTTAGAAACGAAATATACTACTGATTATACAACAGAAGTTTCAAAGACCAACTCGCCGCGTTCGAAGCGTCCGAGGTCAAGGTTTGTAATATCAATAGTAAGGGGCTCGCCCAGGATCATCTCAGAGAGCAGCAATCCTGTAGCGGGGGCCAACATGAAGCCGTGGCCACTGTAACCGCAAGCCAGCCAGAATCCTTCAACTCCGTCAACAGGACCGTAAATTGGCTGCGCGTCTTCGGTCATATTGTAAAGACCGGCCCACTGACGAATTAGATTTAGTTTCTTCAGCGGTGGCAACAAAGTGGCGCAGGTATTAATCATCTTGTGCAGGAATTGCCAGGAAGAGGTAGTTCTCATATCTCTCGGCTCTGTCGGGTCGCTCCTACCCATGATAAAGGAACCATGAGGAACTTGCTGGATATAAATGTTAAGTGAGAAAGCCATATACATCGGATCCTGGATATGCTCAACAGGCTCTGTGACCAGTATCTGGTGTCTCTCGGAATAGAGAGGAATATCGACACCGGCCATGGCTCCAACTTCTTGTGCCCAGCCACCCGCGGCGTTGACAACTAGTGGAGTGGAAATATAGCCACGAGTAGTATCTACACCAACAATTTTTCCATCTTTGACATCAATGCCGGTAGCCTTGGTCTTCTTGAGAATTTTAACTCCCAGTCTTTCAGCAGCCTTGGCGAAAGCCTCGGTGGTGTTGAAGGGGTTAAGGTGCCCATCTTGCTGACAGAAAGTAGCGCCTACTATTTGATTCTCGTCCATATGAGGCACAATTTCTTTAGCTTCTTGTGGTGTCAGATACTTAGACGGTATACCTAGAGAGTTTTGCAGTTTAATATTTCTCCTGAATAATTCATCCTCTTTTTCATTACCGGCGACGATTAGATAACCACCCTGATCAAATTCAACATCGCGGTCATATTCTAGAATTTCATTAGCCTGCTCAAAGAACTCCACAGACAATTTAGCCAAGAGACAGTTCTGTTCCGCGCCCCATTGCATCCTGATTCCGGCGCCACAGCGACCGGTCGCTCCGGAGCAAACAGTATTCTTTTCTAAGACAACAATATCCTTGACACCCTTAGCAGCTAAATTCCAAGCAATAGCAACGCCTGAAATTCCTCCACCAATGATGACAACATTAGCAGTTTTTGGACTAGACATCTTTTTCACCTCCCATAAGTTGTTCGAGCTGGATGGGCTTGGTCGGTGGTCTAAATGCACCTAGTTCGATATCATCGTATTTCTTACCGGTTTTACGAGTGATTTCCTGCATGATAAGGTGACGGCAGGTTCTGCCTTGACACGGTCCCATGCCGGTTCTAATGAGACGTTTGAGTTCATCAAAGTTGTCATAACCCTGATCAATCATGTCTCTGACTTCACCGACTGTAATATTTTCACAACGGCAGATAATAGTAGTATCCGGTAGATTCTCCTCGCCCTGAGGATCAGCGGCAGGGAGTACATCCTTGTCATCCTTCTTGCGTTGGAAAAAGCGTACCTCATTTACTTTGTCTTTTGGTACTTCTATAGTAACTACCGGTGTATTTTGTCTTTTTACATTCTTATTGACTCTCAGTACCTTACCTTCACAGATTACTTCTCCGGCGCGATCCATTGCTTCAACCACCTCATCCCTTTCAGGGAGGGGTACGAATTCGTATGGAATACCGACAGAAGCTACTGTATCGGAATAAGATTCATCCAGAATGAAAATTGCCAAACCAGGACAAATCGCGGCGCAAATTCCGCAACCGGTACATGTTTCATAATCTATTCTCGGCAGATCGTTAATATCTTCCATAGGTAAAATAGAATCAAAAGGACAGATTTCTGTGCATGGATTGCACGGTATTTCTTGAAAGCATTCAATTAGAGCATATGGTCCGGCACCACGACGTTCGTCTGATGGTAGTACGTTTAAGACCAGCTCTTTATCTGCTACACCTGTTTTTAGATACATATCTAGACCCCCTTACCATCTATCATACATAATGCCATACCCTCATTGATATGATCACCGACAGGGCCTGAACGCAGTGATTTCAACTGTTCTTCACAGTCAAGAATGTCTGCTTCTAAAGTATCTGATGTATAGCCAAGGGAAGCAGCGGCGGCAAGGCCGGCGAGTCTTCCTTCAACCATGGCGCTACTGGCTTCTTCAATACCGGTAACGTCACCAGCAATGTATACCTCGTCAACGGATGTCTTCAGATGGTGATCACGTGTAGGTACGTGTCCGCCTAGCTGCGGGATATAGCGCATTTCACAGCCGGCTTGCCACAAGAGTTCTGCAAGAGGAGAAAGACCGACTGAGATACAGATAACGTCGACGTCGAGTTCTTGCTCTGTTCCTGGCACTGGCTGCCATTTCTCATCCAGCGCAACAATTGTAGCTCCCTCTACAGCTTCTTTTCCATAAGCGCGTGTGACAGTGTGACTGGTAATGATTGGTACTCCGGCACGTCTAATTTTGCTGGCATGTACCAGATAGCCACCGATTGTTGGGGCAGCGTCAATAATCGCCGCTACTTCAACACCGGCCTGTAGCAGCTGATAGCTGACGATCAGACCGATATTACCCGCACCAACCATGAGAACACGCTGACCGGGACGTACACCCTGAACATTCATCAGAGTCTGTACAGCTCCCGCGCCATAGATACCGGGCAAATCATTGTTCACGAAAGTTAGGAACTTCTCAGAAGCACCTGTAGCGACAATAACACGCTTTGGCTTGATTTTCTTAAACTCATTTCCTTTTTCAGCTGTTAACACACCGTCTTCATACATACCCAGCGCGGTCGCGTCAGTCCAAATCTCTACAAGATCTTTCATTTCTTCAAGTTTATCTTGCAGGATATCCGCGATCAGAATACCGCGCGTAGAAGCGTACTGCTTTTCAGAACCAAAGAATTTATGGGTCTGTTTTACTAGCTGTCCTCCAAGATGTCCATCGCGTTCTAGCATAAGAATGCTGGCACCATTTGTGGCAGCAGCGTCAGCAGCCATCAATCCAGCAGGTCCACCACCAATGATGGCAATATCTACTTCTCTCATAATAGATCCCCCTTATTGTACTGGGTCTCTACGACCATGCCCTCTTCCAGCGGTATAACACATACCCGGATATTGGGCTCGCCATTGACTATCATCAGACAGGAAGAGCAGTTTCCAATTGCGCAATAGAAACCGCGTGGTCTCCCAGAATCATAATGATGTCCCATGACTTTGACACCTGCCGCATGCAATGCAGAGGCAATCGTATCACCTTCATAGCCTTCAACTTCTTTACCGTCGAAGATGAAAGTAACCTTCTTGCCTTTTTCAAATGTCAAGATAGGATGTTCCTCGATTCTAAGCATCTTTACCTCCTTAAGTTCTTTATTGCTCTTTCATTGAAATATAATTAACATCGTCCTGGGGGACGAAGTTTTCCTTAATTGCGCGCGCGCTTGTAAATCTGTAGAGATTAGCCACTGAACCTGTCTTGTCATTAGTTCCTGATTGACGTGATCCCCCGAAGGGCTGCTGTCCTACAGTGGAACCTGTAGGTTTGTCGTTAATATAGAAATTTCCTGCAGAATAACTCAGCTTTTCCTCAAGATCCTGAATAACGGTTCTGGGCTTAGCGAAAATAGCTCCGGTTAACGCGTAGGGAGCGTCTTCATTACAATATCTGACCGCGGTATCAATATCCTCGTCTTCATAGACGTAGATTGTCAGTACCGGGGCGAAAATTTCCTCCAGCATAGTTTTGAATTGCGGATTTTTCGTTACGATTATAGTTGGATAGATAAAATAACCTTCACTGTCATCGCAGTGACCTGTAAGTATTTCAGCGTCTTCAGATTCACGCGCGTAGTCAATATATGATTTTATTGTATCGAAGGCCCTTTGATGTATAACGGCACCCATGAAATTAGTAAAGTCGCGAATATCACCGGTCTTGATCTCCGCTGTCTTAGCTAACAGCATTTCTTTAAGCTCCGGCCAAAGAGAAGCCGGAACATAAGCTCTGGAAGCGGCCGAACACTTTTGACCTTGGTATTCAAAAGCGCCGCGAATCATGGCGGAGACTACTTTAGGCACATCGGCTGTATTGTGTACAAATATATAGCCCTTACCTCCCGTTTCACCAACTATGCGTGGATACTGGCGATAATTTTCTAAATTAGCACCGATATTTTTCCATAGAGATGTAAAGGTATTGGTTGAACCGGTGAAATTCAGGCCACCCATATCCGGATGCAATAAAGCGACGCGACTAATATCTTCACCTGTCGCGGGAACAAAATTGATTACTCCCGGAGGCAAACCGGCTTCCATCAATAGCTGATAGAAATACCAATTAGATAACAGTGCCGCTCGTGAGGGTTTCCAAAGCACTGTGTTGCCCATCATAGCCGGAGCGCACACCAGATTAGATGCCAGAGCCAAAAAGTTAAAAGGCGAGATAGCTAAGACAAAACCATCCAGACCTCTGTACTCCATACGGTTCCAGGAACCCGGGGTCTCCGCGGTCTGACTAGCGTATATCTCTGCCATAGCGGCGAGATTATAGCTTAAAAAATCACATACTTCACAGGCAGCGTCAATCTCTGCCTGATGACAGGTTTTACTTTGTCCCAACATAGTAGACGCGTTAAGTCTATCGCGCCAGTCACCTCTGACCAGATGATAAACCTTCATAAAAATAGAGACCCTGTGCTTCCAAGACATTTGATCCCATGTCTTTTTAGCGGCGAGCGCGGACTCAATGGCAAGATTAATACCGGCCTCATCAACAAGAGTTGCCTCAGCCAGTACATGTTGATGATCGTGAGGCATGACAATTTGAACTTTATGACCTTTTGTATATTCTTGGCCGTTTATAATAGCCGGTATTCTAACGATTTGGTTTGACTGTCGTTCCAGCTCTTTCTTTAGTGAAGCTCTCTCAGTAGATCCTGGTGCGTATTCGCGAATCGGTTCGTTTACAGCGGTCGGTATACGAAAGATAGCATTACTCATCCATTTACTCACTTTCCTTATAGATTGACAATCTTTTGCCGTACCTATAATGATACACTATTTTTCAGGCTCGCCTGCATCTTTCAGCGAAGACTCGATACTGTCTTCGTAATCGTTGTTATTGATAACCCTGTTTTGCAGTACCAGCATAGTATATGTTTCTACTATACCTACAAACTGCAACATTTGATCGTGCAACACACTGATGCTGGCAGCATTCTTAGCTTTTACTCTTAATAGTATACAGTGTTTTCCCGTTACTCTATAAATATTTTGAATCATCCAGTCTTCATGCTCAAGTTTTAGCAAGTCGCCAATCATTTCATTGAAGTTTTTAGTATAAACAGTGGCCAGGATAAAAGCGTCAATGGCATAGCCGAGCTTCTCCCAGCATATTTGGGCAGTATAAGCAGTAATGATTCCCTTTTCAGTTAGTTTAGCAACTCTTTGATGTATGGCGGGACGTGAAAAATTAAGTCTTTTGGCAATCTCTTCATGGGTGATTCTGCCGTTTTGCAGCAATAAGTCTATAATTTTGCGATCAATTTTATCAATCATCGTTGCGTTCTCCAAATTCCCCGCCTTTCTCGTTGGGAAAAATCCTTTTGCTGCAAAAGTGTTTATATTCATGAAAGTAACACGAACTACTCTCATATTATAGCAGATATCCGATGAAGTTGTCTCAAGACAAGCGTAGCGAAGTTTTCAGTGTAGATCTGGCCTAAAGTATACTCCTATGCCTTTAAATATAGATTTATAGATTCTATATTTGTCTAAATTATCGCGGGTCTATTTATACTATATACGATGTTGACCAATCGATTCCGCTTAGCTTTAACTTATTAGAAGGAGGCCTACGGCTTACCGGAAGCGTCGGGTTATTGGGCAATAGCGTAGTTTAGACTTAACAAATACTATATCAAGCAGAGGATATGTTTAACTTGCAATTCCTTGCATAGAAGGGAAACGATAAATGCTTTTTGTATATATACAAAGACATGATAGAATAAATATAATTTCTACTTTCTCCCTGTAGATTAAAAGAAGGTGTGACCGTTTTTTCGGTTGCTACCTTAAGTAAAATTTTATAAAAGAAGGTTACGCTTGACATATTTGTTTGACTTTATTATGATAAATTCATATTTCATTTTGCTTATGTAATTTGTGGTAACACACAAAAATATTGATCAATACAATGACAAATACTTCAAGGAACAATGGAGTATTAAAAACAAAACCGTGAGAAAAAGGAGCTAAACATGAAATCTAAACAATCCCCCCCTTTTCATAATTTTGAGAGACTAATGCCTTCCCAAAAAACCATACGTTTCCGCTTAATACCTGTAGGAAAAACTAAGAAGTACCTGAAAAATAGGAACATCATTGAATCAGATCGGATGAGGCATGAATATTATCCGCTAGTTAAAGAAATGGCAGATCGTTATTATCGCCAACACACACATGACGTGTTGTCTGATTTATGTATTGATTGGACATCTTTGAAAGAAGTTATTGAGCTCAAAAAGTCAACAAATGAAACTAATTCTGATTCAGACATTGACAGCAGGATCGCTTCGGAACAACAGAAATATCGTACTATTCTCTTGGATAGACTTTCCAGGCAGATAGACTCTGAGGGGAATGCATATCCAAAGGAAATTGCCTCAAAAAACAAATCTATGTATAAAAAGCTCTTTCAAGCACCTTTTATCACAAAAGTGTTGCCCCAGTATCTGGAGGAGCTTAAAAGCAGTGCAAACTTGGAAATGACAGAAGTTGAATATGATCTCAACAAATCAGCATTGTTGCAATATGCAAGATTTACTAATAGGCTTATTAATTTTTGGGACGCACGACGCAACATTTTCACTGATGAAGATATTTCTACAAGTCTTACTCATAGAATAGTAAACGAGATATTCCCAGTTTTTCTCAATAACCGCGATCTTTTTTATAAGAATAAACCGTACTTTTCTGACAAACTGCAAACTCTAGAATTTGAATTGAAAAAAAAGGGTTTAATTGAAGAGACTGAAACGCTTGACCATTTATTTGAATTATCTTCTTTCAATCGCCTTCTAATTCAACCAGGTGTTGACTTATACAATGCTATTGTTGGAGGTTTCTTTGTTGAGGAAAAGAAGAAAATTCAAGGATTCAACGAACTCGTAAATGAGAAAAACAATTCTCTGAAAAATAACAATTCAGATGATCCATCGATGCCACTCGGTAAAATGACCCGCTTCAAGAAACAGATTTTAGCCATATCAGAGTCAACATCATTCTTATTTGAGCAAATTGAGGGTGATGCGGATCTTTATTACAGATTAAACGAATTTCACAATTTGATAACAAAAAAAGATTTAGATGGCTTGTCTGTTATTGATTTACATAATCAATTAATGCGCTCAATCAAGTCGGTGGATTTGTCAACTATTTGGGTTGATGCTAAAAATCTTAATAAGCTTTCGCGTCTAGTTAGTCAGAGCTGGAATAGACTACGCGAAGGACTTCACCTGATGGCAGAAGAAGAATCTTACAAAAAGGATGAACGGTTTAAGAGTTATGTTGAAAAATCAATAGAAGATAAAGACTTCTCAAAACTCAAGAAAAAAATTTACTTCAATCTTCAAGAACTGCAAAATGCAATTGATCACATGGAGGCAATAGAAGAAAACAACGATAATCCATCAAGCATTATTAGCCCATTTGTCACTGCAAGTGAAGAAATGGGGCCAGAGCTCCAGACATTGTATGATTCTATTGTTCGTCTCCAAACAGAGGAAAGCAAGCTACAAGGTAATCCTGATGCCATTGCAATCATTAAAGAGTATCTGGATGCCATTATTGCCAAGTATTCGAAGTGGAATCTTCTAGAGTGCGATGATACTTCTTTACATGATCCGCTTTTCTACCCTGAGTACCAGCGCTTAATTGATAATCTTAGTCATATAATAAAGCTATATAATTTAGCCCGCAATTATTTAAGCCAAAAACCGGACCATAAAAAGAAATTTAAACTAAATTTTATGAAGCCGACGCTAGCTGACGGCTGGTCTGAAGGAAAAGTTGCAAGCAACCTGAGTATTATACTTCGAAAACATGGGAACTATTATCTTGGCATCCTAAAAGATAGTCGTGTTTTCAAAGTTCTTGAGTCAGGTAGGTGGGGTAATGATCTTGATTGTAACGAGCTTCCATACGAGCGCATGGTATATTATCTTATGCCAGATTCATTTAGAATGATTCCAAAATGTTCTACAGCGCTTAACAACGTTAAAAAACATTTTCTGGAAGAAAAGCAGACAACTGATTTTACATTATTGCCTGAGACATCTAGTTTCCTAGAACCATTTACTATTCCCCACAATATCTTCTCTTTACAAACGGAAACAACAAAAAACAAGAAAAAATATCAAAAAGATTACCTTAAACAAACGGGAGATGAAGTTGGATATAAAAGCGCCTTGGTTTCTTGGATCGATTTTTGTAAAGATTTTCTGGCAAAATATCAGGGCACAAGCATGTTTGATTACAGTCATTTATTAGATTCCGATCAATACGAGGACATTAATCAATTTTACAATGATGTGGATCGTGCTAGTTATTTGATGTCCTTTGAAGAACTCCCATCATCCCTTATCGATGAGCTGGTTGAAAAAGGCGATCTATATCTTTTTCAACTGTACAATAAGGATTTCTCGCCACATTCAACCGGGAAACCGAATTTACATACGTTATATTGGCGAGCACTTTTCTCAGACGAGAACTTGCAGTCACGAACGATTAAACTAAACGGGAAAGCGGAGCTATTTTATCGACCACGACAAATTGAAGCACCTTTTACCCACGAAAAAGGAACTATTTTACTTAATAAATTTGATCGATTTGGCAAAGCAATTCCTGCTGAGATATATCAAGAAATCCACGATTACGTTAACAATAAGATTGATAGTCAATCATTATCGCAAGAAGCTAAGGCAGGTTTGGAGGAAGGGCGTTTTGATTACCGGGAAGCCCCCTATGATATCGTCAAGAATCGTCGTTACGCTGAAGATCAATTGTTCTTTCACGTTCCTATTGAATTTAATTGGGCAGAACAGGGAGGTGTCAACATAGACAACTTGACCCAAGAGTACGTCAAAACAACTTCCGATATACATGTTATCGGTATCGACCGCGGAGAGCGTCATTTGCTTTATTACTCAGTTCTAAATATTAAGGGAGATATAGTTGAACAGGGTTCATGGAATACTCTCTCACAAGAGAATATTAGCGAGCAAGGAGTCCAGAAACGTGAAATACCGTACCATGGAATGTTAAAACAGCGAGAAGATGATCGCGCTGTGGCACGCCAAAACTGGCAAAGTATCGATCGTATTAAGAACTTGAAAGCCGGTTACTTAAGTCATGTAATCCATGAACTTTCAAAGCTGATTATCAAATACCGTGCCATCATAGTTTTAGAAAATCTTAATAAAGGGTTTAAACGTGGGAGGTTTAAGGTTGAACGACAGGTTTACCAGAAGTTTGAAGTAGCATTGATGAATAAACTAAACTTGTTATCTTTCAAATCAATACCACCAACGGAGCTAGGCGGAATTTTGCGACCTTGGCAATTGACACGTCACTTAGTTAAACTAGATGATGCTGGACGCCAGAACGGTGTTGTCTTCTATGTCCCGGCATCCTATACTTCTGTTGTCGATCCCGTCACAGGTTTCGTGAATCTTTTTCACTTTAACAAGATTAAGGTAAAGGATCTAAGAGATTTTTATGAGTGTTTTTCTAGTCTATCATTTGATTCTGACAAGGGTCATTTTGTCTTCAGTTTCAACTACAAAAAGCTTGATAAATATTGTCGTGTAGAGAATTGCCCTGCACGCGAATGGAATGTGATCTCAGGAGAGCGTTCGACATTTGATAAAAAACATAAAAAAACGATTATTATTGATACAACGGAGCAATTGAGAAAACTTTTTGACGACAAAGCAATTGCATACAGGAAGGTAAGAAATTTATTGCCCGAAATTTTAGATGATTCAGATTTGCTCAGAAAAATGCATAGTTCTTTCAAGCTAATTGTACAGATGCGGTATACAGTTGATGATGTTGACGCGATCGTCTCACCCGCATTAAACGATGAAGGAGTAAACTTCGATACAAGACGACAATTAGAAGGGGGGAAACTTCCGACAAATGCGGATGCTAATGGTGCTTACAATATAGCACGAAAAGGTCTTCTGATTGTCAACAAAATAAAAAGAGGAGAACAATCACGGTTTGTTACGAATAAGGAATGGTTTAAGTACATTATGAATAACTAACAATGAACCTTGACAGAGGCAAATTCCTAATAAGTCAAAGCCAAAAATTTAGATAGGCGGGCAGGACGTGGAACAATACATTCTAATAACACAATTAAATGATTTTATATTTTGTCCTGCCTCCATTTATTTCCACAATCTATACGAAAATGCAGATGTGCGAACTGTTCAGACAACTGACCAAACCCTGGGTACAGAAAGTCACAAGACTATAACTCAGCAAAGATATTCATCTCACGTTAATGTATTGCAAGGTATTTATGTGTTCAGTGAGAAGTACAACTTATTAGGGAAGATTGACATCTTTGACGTTGATAAAAGATTGTTGACGGAAAGAAAGCGTCAGATCAGACAGATATTTGATGGTTATATATTTCAATTATATGGTCAATATTTCGGACTTACTGATATGGGATATAATGTTACTGCATTACGTTTATTTAGTCAGCTTGATAATAAGATTTATCCTGTGCCCTTGCCTCAAGATAACAATGATATGTTAAGGAAGTTTGAGAATACGATCAACGCAATAGAACAATTTGACATCAGATCTTTTGTGCAAACAAATCCAAATAAATGTCAGCGATGTATTTATTACAACGCTTGCGATAGGGGACTATAGATATGTTGTCTGCTCCAGATTTTCAATACAAAAAACTCATCTTTGTATTTCTTAATCGTGGCGAGAAAGTATCATTTTCAAATGACAATCTTGTTGTGAAGGACAAAGATGGAAAAATCAAACATCAGTCAACTTGTTTTCGCCTGTTTGCTGTTTTTCTTATAGGTAATGGTACACTTACAACTGGCATCATTCAAAGGGCTAGAAGATTTGGCTTCTCTATTGTGTTGATGACGGGAGGATTGCGAGTATACGAAGTTCTTGCCAACCGAGCAGACGGAAATACTCTACTACGTGAAAAACAATATAAATATGAAGGGCTTGAGCTTGCCAAGTATTTGGTTTCAGAAAAAATCGACAGTCAAATTTCAACGATTAAGAAAGCAAGACAAAGTGGCAATTTACCAAAAGAGATCTGTACTAGGCTGGAAAAATATCGTACGAGTTTACCTAATCTAAAATCATTAAAATCTATCCTTGGCACTGAAGGTGTGGCCTCAAAGGAATACTTTCAACAGATATTTTGTGAATTAGATTGGAAAGGTCGTCAACCACGCGTTAAAGCAAATACGATCAATTCTCTACTTGATCGTGGCTACACTCTTTTGTTCTGTTTTATAGAAGCTCTTCTCAACTGTTATGGATTTGATTTATATAAAGGCGTCTATCATCAACAGTTTTACATGAGAAAATCTCTAGTTTGTGACTTGGTTGAACCATTTAGACCACTTATTGATTATCAGGTTCGTCGGATGTACCGATTGGGACAAGTCGATGAAGATGATTTTTATATAAGAAATAAAAGTTACCTTCTACAATACAAACATGTAGCAAGATATACGGGGATGTTGATGAAACCTCTTATTGAATACAAAGATGATCTTTTCCTTTTCATCCAACAATTCTATCGGTCTTTCATGAGAAACAAGGAAATATGTGAGTATCCACACTTTTCCTTGCAATAAATATGAACGCAACTTGAAAATTGAATATTGTTATAGAACAGGAGCGACCAATATGATGTTAATCAGTTATGATATTTCAGACGACAAACTGCGAACTCGTTTTTCGAAACATCTAAAAAAGTATGGATATCGTATTCAATACTCTGTGTTTGTAATCAGAAACAGTGATCGAATCATAAGCATTATCAAGAGTGAGATTGAAACTAGATTTGCGAAACACTTCTCAGACACTGACAGCATCATGATTTATGAGGTAAATGAGAATAATATTGTGTCTTACGGTTACACCGCCCACGAGGATCATGATATAATTATTGTTACATGAAGAGTCGATTGCAAATCCTTGTCTTATTTAATCAAGGCAACTAGATTCAAGGAGTCCTAGTGATATTATTTATGATTTGCTATGCACATTGCCACATAAACAGCTTAAGTTGCAGGCAAAATATATGCACTCTGTACACGTGAGGAGCTAGGACTCCTTACTAATTTCTACTTCGGTAGATATACGAGGCATAGGCTTCGGGAGATACTAAGCTAGGACTCCTTACTAATTTCTACTTCGGTAGATTT
>DUNL01000048.1 GCA_012839385.1 Clostridiaceae bacterium | reverse complement strand
TGCGGCCTTTGACGGTTTCTCTGTTTTTGCGTTTATCGCTGCCGATTTTGAATATCGCTTGTTTCATGGCCGTCCCTCGCTTTCTGCGCCCAATACCTTTCCCAACATTTATGGCTATCTTCTTTTGTGTTGCAATCATCTGCTGTGCATATATTTGATGATTGATGTATGTCATATTCCATGGGGCAACCCCACTCTGCGTGGAAGAATTCGCATACTCCTTTTAGTGCTTTTTCCGCATCTACCAGTCGGCTTCGTGCGGCGATAAGTTCTTGTTTGAGTTCGCCAACATCTTCCGGTGCCAATTCTGTGTCCTCATATGCCGCAAGTTTGGCGAATGCTTCTTTATGCCCGATTCTTATTACTCTGGCCTCGCCATCGTAGTATTCAGTCAGTCTTTGCATCTGCTTCCCTCCTGATATAGTTTTTCTCTTTGCTGAAACAGGTTTCTCACTCTCTTGGAATTGCGGCTCACTTCTGCTTTGTCTTGGTTTTGCTCTAGCCAGTTCATGAGGATTCCTCCTTCATGGTTTCCGTGGAATGTGTATTAACAAATTAAATCATCTATTTCCATCTGTGCTCCCCAATCTACGCCAACATAATCCAAAACATCAGCTAATCCAAGATTAAACATGCAATACTTCCAAAGTTGTGGGTGTGTGTGCTTCATACGCTGGAAACGGTTTGGGCTATCTTCAAGATGAGCACCAAACATGCAGAAAATACATCCCGTTCTGCGGTATCCCATGTCATATATCCTTGAATAACTCACGTCTTTTACTCTTATATACTCCCAAATATCCTCTTCCGTCCAAAAGCCTAGAGGCATTGACTTGGGCCTATTTGCTTCAAATGAATTGCATCCTGTTTGTAAGTATTCCAATTCCCTGTTCGCTCCGTCGCTTGCCATTGTTCCAACATAAGGATATCTGCCATTCTCTTTAAAATATTTATCCATCGGCCTGATTTTCATTATATTGCAACATTGCTCACTGACCTTAAACGGTGCGTTTATAAGGTATTGCCACTTATCGGATATTTTGGAGTAGCTAGAGAACCTCCCGTTACGTCTTATTCCTGTTATCCTCAACTTACGCAAAATATCGCTTTTGGTATGCTTTGCCTGGCGGATATACTGTGCTTGCCTTTTGCTTATTACCGGATATCCGTATTTTTCAATAACCTGTTTAAAGCTCATTTCCGGCCTTAACCATGTAACATTTTCCGCAGTCTTCACAAACTGCCTTATCTCAGGGTATTCTAGCCCTGTATCCACAAATACGGCTGGCACTTCCGGATATATAGACCTCACAATGTGAAGCAAAACAGTGCTGTCTTTTCCTCCACTAAAACTGACGTAGACATCGCCGTTCCAGTGTTCATACCATTGGCGTATACGTTGCTGTGACATGATTATTTTTGCCTCTAAGGGTAAAGATTGCTTTTGTCTAAGCTCCCATGTTTCCAATCTGCTCCCCCTTTTTTACTTCACATTAATTTCACACTACCCCTTAAGCAGTCCTCTCACCCTTAACAAAGCCTACAAACTTCATTTTGCCGGGGTCAAACAAAACGTCTATCATCCCTACAGGGCCGTTTCTGTGTTTGCCGATATGGATTTCCATATATCTTGCATTGTTTCTTTTACAGGTGATGAATTTGTCTTTTTGACTGTTGCTAAGTTGATTTTCTGTTGGGTAATGCAGAAACCAGATATTGTCGGCGTCTGCCTCTATTGCACCGGATTCCCGAAGGTCTGATAACACCGGTCGTTTGTTTTCGGCGTTCCGGTTCAGTTGGGCTAAGACTATGACAGGTTTGTTTATATCGAGGGATAGGCTTTTGAGGCTTCTGGATATACTTGCAACCTCTTGCTCCCTGGTGTTATTTTTGCCGTCTGGTGTGAGGATTTGAAGGTAGTCTATGACGATGAGGTCTAGGCCGTCCTTGGCTTGAAGTTCTTTTGTAACTGCTTTGATGTCGCTCGGCGTCTTTGATTCGGTATCAACAATCAGATCCGATGTGCTGTATTCTCCCATAGCATGACCTAGTCTTGTCCATTGGGCATCGTTTATTTTTCCTGCCTTGATTTGCCCTGTGTTGACACCGCTTGCCATAGATAGGATTCTCATACCTATTGCGTTTCCTGACATTTCCCGGCTGACAAAATGCACCTTTCGCCCTTCTTTCGCAAGTTTCACAGCTATATATAAACCTAAAGCCGTCTTTCCTACGCTTGGTCTTGCGGCTATGACGGTCATTTCTCCGTCGAATAGTCCACCGGTGTAATAATCAAGGTCTGGTATTCCAGTCAGCATCAAGTCATCTTTTTCAGCTTTGATAAACTGGCTTTCAATCCATGCTGTGGTCTCGAAAAGCACGGTTTTAAGGCTCTTTATTTTTGTGTTCTGTATATCCGCATCAATATTGTCAAGGGCTTCAAATATCTTGGTTTTTATCTCTTTAGCATCTATATTTGCTTTGATGTCTTTTTTTATATCCGCTGTGAGTTTGCTTATTTTTCGTATAGCCGAAATGTTTTTCACTCTTGCAGCCATTTTGTCAACTTCGTCTTTCATACCCAATACGAGTCTGTCCGCTGCTAAAATATCGTCTATCATTATTTTTGTATTTGCCGCATGAACACTGACAAGCGATATTGTTTCGCCTTTTAGCCAAAGGTGCTTAACTGTTTCAAATACTTTTTTGTTGTTGATATTGGCAAAGTCGTCTTCGTTTAATTTTGCTAAAGTATCATCACCGCCTCGCTGGATTATAGCGGCAAGCAGGGCTGTTTCTAACTGGTTCACCATCCCACCTCCTTTAGTGGTCTAAGTGTTTCTTGTTGAAAAGCATTGATTTGCGGCTCTTTTTCGGCTTTCCATTCTGCCGATTTTTTACACCAATTCCTAAACTGTGACCGGGCATTTGATTTTTTGGTGAGGGGTTTGTCTAGTTTGTAGGTCGCCCACTTCTTTAGTTCTTCTTTTATATCGA
>DUNL01000094.1 GCA_012839385.1 Clostridiaceae bacterium | reverse complement strand
TAGTAGGAACTTCCGTTTCAAAAGTAATGCTGGTGTCGGTGACATAGGGCGCATAAATATCAAGGATTGCCCTGGCATCAGCGGGTGTGGCGTTACGGATCTTTCTGCTCATTCTATCACTACCCCCTCTGCAAGATTTTCAGACTATATGATTAACGTCACATATATTAATAACAAAATTAGGTTTTGTAATCAGAGTAGCACATCAAAAAATTACCGTCAAGAACACTAAAAAGTGTACAGCTCTGAAGAGTAAAAGTTCTAAAACTCATTTCCGGCGCTCAAATTTATATCCCAGTAATGTAATAAATTGGTATCATTCCTTTTTTATTTTTGCAAAGAAGGTTAGGCTAAAGCAGTAATATTTTTTATTTTTTTGTGGATCCCTTTTATTTTTATCACATCCTTGCTATAATATTTTTATCTTTTCTTTTGCAGTAAAACAGGTAAAAAAGGGCCCTCAACCTCGCTAAAATAGCAGGATGTGGGCTTTTGCTTTTTGTCAAAAAGTCATAGTGAAAATCACCCTTTTTTTGTATCGCCCAAAATTTTTTTGATGTCTACTAAAGCTCTGTTTTTTAAGCTAAAATCAATTCCAAACTCTTCGCCGATGTCCTTGAGGACTTGGTCATAGAAATTGAACAGGTAGTAGTTCTCCTGATTCAAACTGCACTCAGATTTGCGTAGACTTTCCAGGATTGCCGAGGGTGAGTGCTTACGGTTAATTCTACGCTCCAGTATCCTCAAGATGACCAGGGATATAAAGCAGGTAAGGAAGTGGGCTTCTATGTGCTCTTCTAATGACAAGTATACCGGCCTGCTCTCAAAATCACTCTTCGTTATCTTGAACGATTCTTCGATTTTCCAAAGCCCCCTGTAGATCTCAATTATCTTGTCATCTGGCTTCTTGTACTCGCTGGTCAAAATGGCGTAGTAGCCGTCATATTTCTCTTCTTCCCGAAGCTTTTCCTCATCAAAGCTCAGATGCTGCTTCACAATCTCACCTGTCTGTGCGTCAAAAGTGAGGTTCCTGACATATTTGGCAGCACCGAAAGTAGTAGACTTATTGTACTTAGAAGGATTCTTTATCAAGTCCTTAGCCTTTAGAATTACCTGTGCACGGTCTCGCTTTGCCTTTTCCGCGTATTTGGAGCTATAGAATATGATTTGCTTTTCATCGACTGTCTTTTTTAACTTTTTCCCATTTGTAGATGTAACTTTTATCTCTCTAGGGTAGAGCCTCGACTTGATTTTGAAATCATCACCTTTGTCCACATAGCCGTTCTCATTGAGTACATAGTCTTTGAAATCCTGGTCAGCACCGAGCACTGAATAGCTCAATACATATCCGTTATTGGCGGACAATATATACCATATGTTATCTCCGGTGGTGAGGCCCTTGTCGGCAACTACGACAATCCTACCTAGTGAATAGTCATGCTGGATCTTGCCCAACGCAGGGATCAGGGTTGTCTTGTCGGGATTGTTCCCGGGAAAAAGCTTGTAGTTTACTGTTCATGGACACGGACG
>DUNL01000061.1 GCA_012839385.1 Clostridiaceae bacterium | reverse complement strand
GGCTTCATCCAACAATTCTATTATACCTACCGCTTGAAATTTATAATAAAGTTTCAGAGTTAGGCAGAATAACTAAACCAATTGCCCTTTCCGTAAAAGCTAAAATCCTGGTGACAGCCGCTAGTCCTCTATTTAATGGAAACACCGATTATGCCACGTTGATAGATAAAAGAGGTAAGCAAATGTTTAATCAAACCTATGATCCTGAGAAATGGAAAAGAGCTGTGGATGCTTGTAAGATGGCAATAGATGCTTGTCATGAAGCAGGTCATCAATTATATAAATTTTCTGCGCCATTACTAATCTCAGATTCAACAAAGTATGTATTGCAAGTGAGTCAAATTATAACTGATAAATGGAATGCTGAACATATTTGGGGATGGACTTCCAATTCAAGATGGTACCGAAGTCTCGAAAATGAACAGTTTACGATTCCCCCATTGCACCCCAATCATAGGGTGTTTACCGGAGGTGGAACGTGGGCCCCTACAATGAAGATAGTAGAAATGTTTTATTCTGAAAACGGAGTACCTATTGATGAAGACTTAACATACGATTATGGAGATCGATATGGTTTGACAACTGTTCCTGATCAAGCTTTTTATTTTATGCAACCCCAATTTATAACCGCAAAACTGCATTTGAACCGGGAGCCTCGTTTTTATGGAAGTATTGGCGTTGACGGAGGATGGTGGTTTGGTTTAGGAAGGTTAGATGACAAGAACCAATGGCCAATCAGGGCCAAGGTTGGTGAGATATCAGGAAAAATGGGTGTTGCAAGATTTTCACCCACATCGTTTTATATAAAAAAGCAACATAATTTCGAATCAGCATACAATGGGACGAATTATGTTGATAAAAAATGGAATTGGCCTATTTTTCGTTTAGCTGATTTGTACTTGTTATATGCTGAGGCGCTAAATGAAGCCAATAATTCACCCCCAGAGGAGATCTATGACTATTTAGATCCAATTCGAAAACGTGCTGGTTTGGACGGTGTAAGGGAGTCATGGAGCAATTATTCGAAATTACCTGATAAATTTACGACCCAAAGCGGTATGCGGGAGATTATTCACCGGGAAAGAGCGATAGAACTAGCTTTTGAAATGCATCGTTTTTGGGATTTAAGACGTTGGAAGAAAGCGTTGGAATCTTTTGGTCAACCCATTCAAGGTTGGAATGTTAACAAAGAGACATCCGAAGAGTTTTATCAGGTAATCACCATAAGAAATGTCGATTACCACTTAAAAGATGTCCTCTGGCCTATTAGGCAATACGACCTTTCTGTTAATACCAACCTGTTTCAGAATCCTGGATGGTAGGTATTGTTCCACAATATAAAAAACATGAACTATGAACATTAAACATATTTTTTGGCTATTTTTTTTACTATTGCTCATTACCCGATGTGATGAGAGTGAGAGAGGGCAATATCCGATAGATAGTGTGCCTCCTGGTGAAATAAAACTTTTAAGAGTTGAAAATTTACACGGTGAATCCATCATTTATTATGAGATACCCGATGATGATGACCTTTTGTATGTAAAAGCGTCTTATAAAAGAGACAATGGAACAGAAACTGAGCAAAAAGTATCGGCTTATTCCCGAAATATTAAAATTGAGGGCATAAGCCGATCCCATGAACTTGATGTCAAGTTGGTCGCTGTTGACAGGAGCAGGAATGAGAGTTTACCGGTTAGCGTTAAAGTTTTCCCCTTGGATAGTCCGATTCACTCAACTTTAGCATCCTTAATATTAACAGAGGATTTCGGTGGAATTAGAGTTGTTTGGAACAATCCTACAGGTAAAGAACAAGGAATGGTGATTTGTGTAGATTCACCAAATGAAGCTGGTGAATTGATAAATGCTAAAAATTTTTATATTAATTCTCTTAAAGGTACGGGTAACGTTCGTGGTTTT
>DUNL01000030.1 GCA_012839385.1 Clostridiaceae bacterium | reverse complement strand
TCCGCTCGCATGGGAGATCCTCGTCACTGATCTTAAGAATACAGGCAGGCTGAGCTTTTCCGAAAGCAAGAACGCTTCCTTGGTCATCTCTTTTGCTTCCTGTTGATCCATAGGCTCAAAACACAGTATCTCAGCGTATTTGGCAGCAATCCTCGTATCTTGCTCGGTAGACGAATAATGCGCATTGGGGTCATCCGCCACCACAATAACCATTGACCCCTTAATCCCTGTGTACGGCAAAGTCATGAAAGTATCCATAGCGACGTTAAGCCCTGCGTTCTTCATTGCCACCATTGAACGGGCGCCTACCAAAGAAGCGCCTGCAGCAACATCAAAGGCTACCTTCTCATTCGTGCTCCACTCAACGTAAAACCCTTCCTCATCAGCGATCTCAGCAAGAACCTCGCCGATTTCCGAAGACGGGGTCCCGGGATACGCAGCCATAACCTCTACCCCGGCCTCAACCGCTCCCCGAGCAATCGCTTCATTACCCATGAGGAGAACTCTTTTCCCTACTGCATCTTCTGCAATAACACTTGTCATTGACCTAGTTCGCCACCCCTTTCTTCTTCCGCATGTAATGTCAGATGGCAGCTAATGGCAGCCAACTGCGCCCCTAGAACTTACCTGCAAGCGCCCCAATAGCCCTCATAGCCCGCTCAGGAGCGGGATATGCAGGGATTCCTTGCCGGTGCATGCTTAGCGCCTCTTCCTGCCCAATAGTGCCACCACCTATATAACACACGACAATTTCAGCATCGCTGTTCTTTGATACGAGACTCGATTTCAGCCTCGCTACCACCTGATCTGCCCTTGGTATAGGATCACCGAATATTAGTAGAAATGCGTCGACATCAGTAGAAGATGAAAGCTCACTCACTGCTGTCTCGTAACGCTCAGCAGATGTGTCTCCTGTAAGATCTAAAGGATTCCTGACGACACAGTGCGATGGCAGGGCTTCTTTTAGTCTGATTACAGCTTCCTCGTTAAGATCCGGGATTTCGATTCCCACTTCCTCTGCGCAATCAACAGCGATAATCCCGCTTCCTCCCGAGCTCGTAAGGACCGCGACTCCATAAGGATCCATCCGTCCCGGCAATAACCTGCGTCCTCCGGCACACATTAGCGCTTTGGAAAAATCATAGAAATCCTCCACTGTACTTGCTGAGGTGATCCCTACCTGCCTGCAAGCTGCATGGAATATCCTGTGGCTTCCTGCAATGGATTTGGTGTGGGATTCTGCAGCCTTCCTACCTTTACTGCTTCTTCCGGGCCTTAAAACTACAATGGGTTTACGCCTGACTGCGTCCCGGCATACCTCCATGAACTTCCTTCCGTCACCTGTGCCTTCAACATAAAGGCTTATGACACCGGTATTAGGGTCGTGGCTGAAGTAATCTATTAAGTCAATCTCACTCACGTCTGCTTTGTTGCCAAGACTGACGCAAGAAGATATGCCGATACCGTCAAGTTCCGCCCATTCACCAAGAGCTGCACCCACAGTGCCGCTTTGCGATATAATTGCCATTTTGCCCTTTGCCTTGATAAGAGGCCATGAAGCGCATAGGCTGGAACCGGTATAATTCACACCTTGGCAGTTAGGTCCGATAACCCGAATCCCTAAAGATTTCGCGATATCAATGACTTCCTGCTCCAGACTGTCATTGCCGATCTCCCTGAACCCGCCGGTTATGATTATTGCTCCGCCTGCTTTTTTCTCTCCAGCCTGCTTCATAGTACTAGGGACGACTTTGGCAGGCACAACTACGACCACAAGATCAACATCCCCAGGCACATCCAGAAGAGATGGGTACGCCCGTCGCCCTAGGATCTCATCTGCGCCTGGGTTGATGGGATAGATTGATCCCTTAAACCCGCCGTCAACCATATTCTTGAGAATGATGTGTCCTATCTTTTCCGGGTTTGCAGACGCTCCTACGACCGCAACTGAGGATGGTTTGAAGATACTGTCAAGACTCTCATTTCGTAGCAATCCGACTCCACTCCTATGCACAGTCTTGTTGAAGGTATAACAGACATTTCTTAAGTACTTCAGGCGGACATGCCCCTAATCCTGACGAAACCTGCGGAAGGCGAGTCATGTGAATATCCGCTAAACAACCAATACTACTATGTCTAGTCGGCGCGAAATCAGATGTCATGTGGCCTGACCACATGACTTCCTAGCCTTCTGTAAATCAGCTATTCTACTTAATGATCCAAATTCCTCCTCAAAATCAAAAAATTTGCCGGGAAATTTCCCGGCAAAAGAAACATCGGCTCTCTTTACTTACTTAAGTCCATAGATAACCAACCCAAGGGAGCTCCCTACAGAGAATACCCCAATTCCTGACTATTGAGCGGAATCCTTTCAACAAGCCACCGTGAACTAATTTGTTATAAGCCCAAACTCGCCGGTTGTTGCGGCTGATAGGATAGGCCTCATGTACTCTTCCACCATTGACGCGTCAAGTGGAACCGGCATGTTTTTGAGTTTCATCTCAAGCTGAGGATTCT
>DUNL01000043.1 GCA_012839385.1 Clostridiaceae bacterium | reverse complement strand
CTCCAACTACCTTTTTTAAAGAAAATTGTAGTGATAATTGATCCAAATATCCAGGCGACCAGCAGGGAAACAAATGTTGCTTCGGGCCTTCCCGTAGGATAAGCTGCACTTCGCGTAAAGTATGCAATACTATAGGCAATAGGCACACGTAAAACGACTGTGGTAATGAGAGAAATCCACATAGGGGTTACGGTATCCCCTGCTCCACGCATTACACCTGATAAACTTTGTGTTACTGCTACTGCAATATAACCAACTGCAAGAATGCGCATCATATGCATACTTAAATCAACCAATTCAACCGTATTTGTAAAGATACTCATCAAATATTTGCCAAATATTAGAATAATTATTGTTATCACAGTTGAGACACCAACTGCTATCCTCACACCGTCTCGTGTTCCTTCATCCACGCGGTCTATTTTTCCGGCTCCTATGTTCTGTCCAGCATAGGTTGTCATAGCATTACCGAAAGTAAAATTCGGCATCATAGCAAACCCATCTACACGCATAACAATAACATTCGCTGCAATTACCATTTCACCGAAACTGTTAGTCAAAGATTGTACAGCAATCATTGCAAATGAGAATATGGCGTGGGTTAAACCGGACGGTAACCCTAATTTTATAAGTTTGAAGGAATACTCCTTTACAGGCTTCATCATTTTAAGGTTAAAGTCGAATGTATCTTTCATTTTAATCAATTTTATAGTGCAAAGAATGGCTGATATACCTTGAGCTATCACTGTTGCTAATGCAACTCCCGGAACACCCATTTTAAATCCTGCAACAAACCATATATCCAACACAACATTCAGTGCAGTTGATATTAGGAGAAACACAAGTGCTGATACCGAATCACCCAGTCCGCGTAAAATACCTGACAGTATATTGTAATAAAAGAATCCCAAAATACCAACAAAAAAAATAATAAGGTAATCTTTAGACCAATCTATTATTGAATCCGGTGTATTCAGCAAAGTAAGCAGGGGACGGGTAATAATAGGTCCTATTATCATGATTATTAATGATGCAATAGCGGTAAGCGTAATACAGACACCAATAGTACGGGAAAGTTTTTCACGGTCCTTTGCTCCAAAATATTGGGAAACCATGATACTTGCACCTGTTGAAATACCTATAAACAACACAAGTAACAGGTTTAATATTGGATTGGCGCTGCCAACGGCAGCAAGTGCATTATCACCAACATATTTACCGACAATAATTGAATCGGCAGTATTGTAAAACTGCTGGGCAACATTACCAATCAGCATGGGAATTGCAAATCCAATAATCCGCTTCCATGGTGGACCTTCAGTCATATCTTTTGGAGTAAACAGTTCTTTAAATTTTGCCATATATGTCTCCTCTATGTCTCGTAAAAATCTCAATGTTACTCATTATACTAGAAATTAAAATAAGAATCAAACGTAATAATTGAAAAGGGTGCATATTCCAAAAGTGAAGAAATATTTACCAGGAGCTGACGTTACGCTGCCTAGAGCCTGCTCGAAAAAGCAGGCTTATGCAGGATGAACGTCATTTCTTGCATTTAGGGTACTT
>DUNL01000276.1 GCA_012839385.1 Clostridiaceae bacterium | reverse complement strand
CCTGATACAACCGATATTGTTACGCAAGAACCGGGCTTGATCGAGATGAATGATGGCGGCTTGATGATGTACATCCGAACGAACGGGGGATCCATCATTCATCTCGATCAAGCCCGGTTCTTGCGTAACAATATCGGTTGTATCAGGAACTTGGGAACTCGACTGCCAGGTCTGTCCGTTATCATCCGAGAAGTAACAGTACAAATCGGCCTTGTTAGCCCATTGCCCACCCGGAGTTTGATGCAGTGCCACGGGCATCAACAAGCGCCCATCTTGCGTTTGAATGACCCGGGCGTTATTGAGCACGAAATAACCTTGTCTATCGGTAATGCATGGAACAGGGTCACTCCACGACTTGGCTTCATCTTTGGAGATACGCAGCATCGGTATGCAATCCTCGGTTGAATTCTTCCTCAAATAGAAGAAGGCAATATTCCCATTTTGTAAACGAAGTAACGAGACCGACATCACGTTCATCTCTCCCTCGTTTTCAACGACAACTTCATCTTTATCTGTCCAGCTCCTTCCCCCATCGTCCGAGTAGCGAGCCGCCAAGTAAGCCGGGGCGTGATCGCTCGTGGAACTTCCCGTGTAATGGCTGTAAATAAACAGGATCCGCCCATCGTCAAGCGTGATGAAATCCCCCTCGCTATTGCGGGGGTTGTCGTCAGAAGGAGTTAATTGTAAAACGGTTACCGGGAGATTGTCGGGCGATTTGCTCTCCTTCTTGGGCAACGCGCAAGAAGCGACGATTAAACCAATGAGCAAAGCGCTTAGAAATAAAAAGGTTGTTTTTCGATGTTTGTTGATTGTTGATTTCATCTGTTTTTATTTTATTCTCAGATTATGGGCACATGGAACTCGTAATTAACATACACCTGTGTGTAAGTGATTTACATGATCGTTTCATACGATTTCATTATTGTATTCCGGTGATTTGAAACTTTACCCAAGTCTCAATCCATGGGTAAAGGTTCAAAAAAACTCCCCACACAACATTAGCAGTCCCGTTTGCTAATCATTTGCAGTAACAGGTTGATTTGCTTACCGGAACAGCTATTCGAGCCGTTCGATATTCATTGCGCAACTTAAAACCATTTCTTTCTACGAAAATAAATAATCATACCGAGGAACACGCTAACAATAATCATCCATATACCTAGGTAGCCGTATTTCCATTCAAGTTCGGGCATATTTGAAAAATTCATCCCGTAAATACCTGCAATGAAAGTTAAAGGAATAAAGATAGTTGCAACAATTGTAAGGGTTTTCATCACTTGACTCATTCGATGCCCCTGCACAGAAAAAAACAAATTTGTTGCACTTTCAAGTGATGAAAGAATCATATCGCAACTATCAATCAATGTTAAACATAAATCTTTGATTTCGGAAAAATATTTCAACTGTTTTTCTTCGATGAATTGAGATTCGCCGCGTTCAACTATCAGGGTAAACTCTTTTATCGGTAGAATAGACTTCTTGATAAAATGAACCATCTTTTTATGATTTTCAATGACTTCAAGTGCATTTGGAGAGGGTTCTTTTTTAGTATCCGTGAAATTAAATTTTTCAACCTCTTCATCTAACTTCGTGAGGGTTTTAAAATAATTGTCGAGAATTGACTCAAGCATGGTATAAAGCAGGTAGTCTGCAGTACGATCTCTCAAAATGCCTTTATTTTCTCTTAATCTAACCCTTAAGTGTTCAAAGAAGTCCGCTTTCCTCTCTTGAAAGGAGATTAAATAGTTTGTGCCGAAAACAAAACTGATTTGCTCTGTTATCATCACATTATCAGATGGAATAGTTGATTTTAAAGTCAGAAATGAAAAATTTTCGTATTCTTGAAATTTAGGTCTTTGATTAACATCAAGAATATCTTGAATTACTAAACTGTGAATACCTTGTTTTTCACAAATTGAAACTATGGCTTCAACGTCACTTAATCCATAAACGTTTAACCAGTAATTACTCCCGTCTTGTTCAAACGCGCTGATGTTTTCAGGTAAAATGTTTTTTATTTCATCACACTCGTCTTTGCTATACTTGAATAGCTGAATATCTAATTCATTAACCTTCAAATTTCCCGTAAAGTTAAATTCTCCAGGGTCACTCTTTTTTCGATTGAGAATCGATATAAAATGGGAGGGATTAACGAATTCCATTGATTTATTTTGCTTGATTTGTCGCATATTTTTCAGTCGATTGTCACCAACGTGTAATTCGCGTGATGAACTTTCGTAAAACAGATCCAGATCAATAGGCGTTTACAACTGTCTCACGTTCAACAAATATATTATAATTCTTTTAGGCTCACAAAAATCATTCACCGAAAATCATTATAGTATTATCTTTTTTATCTATACCCATATCTTGAAGGTTTCATACGAAAATTTATATTATAGTTATCTAATTAATATTCTGTCAATTACAATAATTCTGCTCACAAGTGTATTTCAGTTCAGACAAAACAAAAGACAACACT
>DUNL01000126.1 GCA_012839385.1 Clostridiaceae bacterium | reverse complement strand
CAGTATGTATTTAACTATCGTATCAGCCATGTACTTCATTATGCTTACTCCTGTTCCCTTATATTTTATCCAAAAGTATTCCTCACAATAGAACACGCATCTTCGGGCAGGTGCTTTTTTAAATGAGCTTTCTGATGCGTGTTCTATTGTGAGGAATACTTTTGGATAAAATATAAGGGAACAGGAGTAAGCATAATGAAGTACATGGCTGATACGATAGTTAAATACATACTGGAAGAAACTAATCGCCATTCTGGCATGCTGAGATTTGTATTGCCTTCTTATCCATCTGATCTCCTTTTAAAAATAGGCTGTGAGCTCGATGAACAGTTCAGTAGAATAACAGATCGCCGGGTTGATTGGAAGTATAAGATAGCCTATCGCTTGGGCAAAGAATGGGAAGATGGTACATCTGCCGACCAAGCAAATTTTGAAAGGATTCGCAAAGAAGGTTGGTATAACGAGGATGATAACCTGACAAGTTTGCGAAACACTGTGAAAGATCCGGATTGTGATTGTCTTGTAATTTTATTAGCGGGTTATGAACATATTGATGACCGCGCAAGTTTGAGAGATTTTTTTCATCTCAACCAGGAGACGGTTTGGGAATTGTGTCTCAAGAAGTCATTCTTCAACTGGGTGACTGCTTGCTTGAGTGATTACGTTAACCCTGATGGCAGTGAAAAAGAAATTAAACAGATAGCAGAGGTATTTAAAGAGCTCTACCGTAACGCCCTCACAGATATGTTGGGAGTTAGTAGCTATTTAGAAAGGTTGGATCTATCAGATGTTATGACCTGTAGTGATGTATACCATCTGATCCTTAGTAATTTATTGCCTTTCAAATTACCGTGTATGAATGGACTGGTTGGACGCTATAGATCGAGGAAGCCTTTTTCTAGCTACATTAACCCAGCACAGAACTTTTTTAATTATAGTATGTTTTTTAGTCCTTCTGATAGGAAGAAAACCATAGAAAAAATTAATAAATTTAAGGATGAGCATGTAGATGAACAGTTAGAAAGTGATACACTGGGATCTTTTAACTCCCTTGAACTGCTGCTTGATGCCCTGGAGGATCATATTGAAAACAGATCAGAGGCAGCGCGCAAACAGTTGCTGAGTGCTGATTTTGTCTATATACATGATAAAATACTTAAATATAAAGTGGGACCAGGTAAAAATGTGCGGAAAAGCAGGGCCAGGAAGTTATATGGTTTGCCTCCGGAGGTTTTTCTTCGGGCGTTGTGGATTACCCTTGGGGATTTCAAAAAAGAATCTCAGAGTTCACTGTTTGAAGCGGAGAGTTTATCTTCGATCACTTTGCAGAGCACCATATTTAGACATGATTTTGATGATGAGGAGGAAGACAACCAGGAAGATAGCAACGAAAAAGCAAAAAACTTTCTGCGAAAGGTGTTGGGGGGAATTGACGACTTTTTCGAGGTGCAGTTACGAGATATAGATGATTCCAGTGAGCAAAAACAGCTCGAAGTGAATTCTCAACTCTGTCCTGTTGAGGATGGTCGGGTTTCATATCAAAGAAACAAGAGAGCAGAACCCTACTTAAAGTTCGAGGTAATTATCACTCCTCGTGAAGGTGGTTTCTGCAAACGTGAAT
>DUNL01000239.1 GCA_012839385.1 Clostridiaceae bacterium | reverse complement strand
GGGACGGGTTTCCATTCCTTTTAGCACGTTGGCCTTGAGTATGTCGAGTTTGCAGCCTACCTAAAAGGAATGGAAACTCGTGTAAATACCATAAGCCTCTCTGATATGCCCAGGGTTTGCAGCCTACCTAAAAGGAATGGAAACGCCGGAGGGCTATACATACCCGTTTCGGCGGGAAAAGTTTGCAGCCTACCTAAAAGGAATGGAAACGCCGCAATCGAAACCCTGCCCGAAGACGAACGTAACGCGTTTGCAGCCTACCTAAAAGGAATGGAAACTAGCCAGTATAAGTACTCCTGCCTAAATGCCACTAGTTTGCAGCCTACCTAAAAGGAATGGAAACCCCCACGTCACCGTCCTAGCAAAAATAAGGGAGGCGTTTGCAGCCTACCTAAAAGGAATGGAAACGCATTGTACGCCAATTCGTAAGACAACTCCTCTTGTTGTTTGCAGCCTACCTAAAAGGAATGGAAACTAGTTGCCTGTCCGTAAGGCAAGCTTTCATTTCCATTGTTTGCAGCCTAGCTAAAAGGAATGGAGATGAGACTTATAGTCACAGGCACTATGTATAGTAGTGCTCATTTGTCCTACCATGCATTGTTGATAAGGTACCTTTACGACTAAAAATAAAGGGTATTAGAGTAGAACGTTGAAGTTTATATTTACAAATGATTTGGTATATTTAGGACGGATGCAATTTACTGGATGTAGGCTTATGAAAGGTGCATTAGATGGAACGGTAGTCTTGTGGGAAACAGAAGACTTGTGGTGTGGTTACTTGGGAGGGTGGGTTATGCGAATTGACGTTGCGATGGTTCCTAAAGAGAGTGAGAAAGTGGTAGTACCCATTCATTACAATAAGGCTTTGCAGGGTCTTATTTACGCTCAGCTGCGGAAGAAGATTCCAACCATCCACCAAAGTGGCTGGCAATCGGGCAGTCGTGTTTTTCGGATGTTTGTTTATTCACGGTTGATGGGCCGGATTGAAAAAATGAGGGAACGACAGATTTACTTTCTAGCACCGGTGAGGTTTTCGGTGGCTAGTCCGAGCACGGATTTAATTGAAGCACTGGCGGAAGGGTTTTTAAAAGCACCTGTCCTACATCTGGCAGGTACGTCATTGGAATTAGATAAGCTATCGGTATCTAAGGCACCTGATTTAAGCAGAGGCCGTATGTTGTGTCGAGCACTGTCTCCTGTTACGGTATATTCAACAGTAATGACTGCAGACGGGAAGAAAAAAACTTATTATTACCATCCGGCAGAAAGAGAATTTAGAATGCAGGTTGAGAATAACTTACGAAAGAAAGCACAGGCATTGGGAATTACAGATTACTCAAGCAGAGCAATACGATTAGAATCTGTTAGAACCCGAGCTCGTGATCAAAAAGTAGTGTTTTACGATAGGACAGTAATTAAAGGATGGATGGGCAATTTTGAACTAAGTGGCGATCCAGAGATGTTAACTTTAGCGCTAGATGCAGGTATCGGGGCTAAGAATAGTCAAGGGTTTGGAATGTTGAAGCTGATTGAGTAGCTTAGGATAGAAAGAAAGTTTATATATAACACAAAACCCCTGTGGCCATAAAACAAGTTTATGACATAGGGG
>DUNL01000015.1 GCA_012839385.1 Clostridiaceae bacterium | reverse complement strand
AGGCACAAGCACCGTTTTCTTAGTCAATCCCTAAAATTCTTTCTAGCAGAATATCGGCAATGTTTCTTCTGCCATCAATTACTGCCAAGATAACCACTTTATCCCCCAACACCCGATAAATAATTCGCCACGGCGTTTGAACAATTTCACGATAGAGCAAAACACCCTGAAGTTGCAGTTCAGGGACAATGCGTCCCCTGTGTGGCAGTTGTCCAAGGCCTTCGGTTTGGTCACGGATTAACCCATAGATCTCCTCCGCCGCGACAAGGTCTTCTCTAGTAATATATTCAACGATTCGCCGCAAGTCACTCACGGCAATGTGAGTCCAAAAAACTTTAAAATTAGCGCCCATTTTTGCTGCGTCCTTCAAAATAAGAATCCAGCTCAGCGAAAACTTTTCCTTGGCTTGTAAGGCGATTTTGCTCCAGATCCTGTTCACCTTGGGCAACTAGTTTTAATAAACCTATGGCCTTAGTCATTTTTTCGTAGCTTTCAGTGCTTAAAAGAACGGCCTTAGCCTCACCATTTTGAGTGATATAAAGAGGTCTTTGTGTTTCACTAATCTGCGCAAGAACCTGCGGTGCATTTGCCCGGATGTAGGAAATAGGGCGGATATCCTCCTTGCTTTTCATTAAGTCACCTCCAAAGTACAATTTTTGTTTGGTGTACTTTTATTATACTAAATTTGGTATGTGGACGTCAACATAAAAGTGATCTAGGATAGTGTCAACTGTAGGACACAAGAAGATCCCATGCCGTACTGTGACAAGCCTTATTGGCTTTGAAAATCAGAATTTCCCGTTTGACATGCGCCTTAACAAATAGCCCAAGGACGGCCAGGCCCCTTGCCTAAGGGTGGGAAGGTTAGCGAAACCTCGTAGCTATCACCACTAGCCTTGGGTAGATTTTTCAAAAGCCGCATATGAGAACTTTTCGTACTACCACATCCCCTTGCCCCCAAACACCTGCACATCCACCGCGCTTGTTTCACTTCTTACCTCATACCTTTTTTCAGGCCGGCCGTAAACGTTTACCAACTGGTGGCTGGTGGCAAAGGAGTTTTCCTCTAGGTAATTGGGGTTGCCGAACATCAGTTTTTCCAAATCTTGGGCTTGATGTTCTACCCAGCCCGGCTGTCCTTTGCACAAGTCCTCAACCCTCTTGATTAACCGCAGGTTCTCGATGTTTTCTGTCTCATCATCCGGCATGATCAGGCATAGGTAATCCCTGGCCCTGCTGATGGAAACGTTGATTATATTCAATCTGTTTAAAAACATCTGCTCCGAATCGGAGATGCGCGGCGGTGGGTTGAAAAGCGCAATAATTAACTCACATTCATCGCCCTGAAAACCGTGGATTGTGTCCACTTGAAAACTAATGTCTGAGGGCAAGACAACTGATGTCCGCAATTTGTCAATCAGATCCGCTTGAGCCCGGTAGGGTGCGATAAGTCCGATCCGGAAAGGTTCTATACTGCGGATTTGCGTGGCCAAGTACTTGACAAATTCAGTAACTACCAGATTTATTCCGCTT
>DUNL01000282.1 GCA_012839385.1 Clostridiaceae bacterium | reverse complement strand
TTTACTAACCTTTATGGCATTGGATTTTGTAACTGGCATTATCTGCGGGATAAAAAAGGGAGAATTGGACAGTCATAGGGCTTACCTCGGAATCACACGCAAAAAGATGATGATACTTATCATGGTGGCAGTAACCGTGGTACTGGATCGGTTGCTCAATGCACCGGATACAACTAGGGTCCTAGTGATCTACTACTATACAGCCATGGAGGGGATTAGTATCCTCGAAAATGCGGCCAAGCTAGATTTTCCGGTACCCAGCAAAATAAAAGGTATACTATTGCAGTTACAGGATAAGGAGGAGGATCTGGATGGTTAGGATAGCTTTAGATGCAGGCCATGGAATAAACACTGCTGGGAAGAGAGTGCCCTCTTATATGGGGGTAGGAAATATATCAGAGTGGGAACTAAATAATAGGGTCACAATAGAGCAAATAAAATTATTAGAGCAATATGAAAATGTGCAAATTTTACGATTAGATGACCCTACAGGTAAAAGAGACGTGCCGTTAATAGAGAGAACTAATAAGGCAAATAAGTGGAATGCTGACATCCTAATAAGCAACCACCATAATGCTGGTGTTGGTGGTGGTTCTGGTGGTGGGCTTGTGCTATATAGATATCCTAATAGTAATAAATTTACTAAATCTATGCAGAAATCCCTATATGATGCTATGATAAAGGCAGGTGCTATTAAGGGCAATAGAGCTAACCCTTTGGCAACTAAGAATTTGCATATGGTTAGAGAATCCACGATGGCAGCGATATTGATTGAATATGCTTTCATGGACAGCACAACAGACATTAAAGAGATTTTAAAAGATGACTTCCATAAGAAAATGGCTGAGGGAGTTGTCAACTGGATTGTTGAACATTATGGGCTAAAAAAGAAGTCTCAACCTGATGCTAAACCTACCCCTAAGCCCACTACCAAGCCTAAGCCACAGGCTAAACTTAGTAGCAAGGGTAATAGTATAGTGGACTACCTTAATAGTGTAGGCATTGACTCTAGCTTCAAAAATAGAAAGAAATTAGCAGAAAAACATGGTATTAGGAATTACAAGGGCACTGCAGAGCAAAACTTGAAACTGTTAGCTCTCTTAAGAAATGATAAACTAGTTAACAAGCCTAAGCCAGAATCAAAACCTAGTTCAGAACAAAAGTCGGCCTATGAATTGGCTAAAGAAGTAATAGCTGGTAAATGGGGTAATGGAGCTGAAAGAAAAAGAAGGCTTGAAAGGGCTGGATACAACTTTAATAAGGTACAAGCAGAAGTAAACAGAATACTAGGTAGCAAGCCTGCATCAAAACCTGCCACAAAGACATTTAAGGTAGGGACAAAGGTAAGATTAAAAACTACTGCAACTAAGTACGCAACAGGACAAACTATTCCAGCAAGATATAAAGGCAAGATTTACACAGTCCAGCAGATAAAGACAGATAGAGTTCTGCTAAAAGAGTTATACAGCTGGGTATATAAAAAAGATGTAGAGTAATTATGAAGACCAGGTTTAGGCCTGGTCTTTTTTTGTTTTTTGGAAGAAACGACCTTCTAAAATCGATTTTAAGGCATATTGAAAAGATTAGGCATAGTCTAGGTATGT
>DUNL01000277.1 GCA_012839385.1 Clostridiaceae bacterium | reverse complement strand
GCCTGATCTCTACCAACACCTACCACTCTTACATTTATTGTGTCGCCAGCTTGATATTTGGGTAGCTCTAGCTTTCTACGAAGGAGCATAGCCTCCTTCCTTGATGCAACAGCTATATTGCCTTCGGTGTCTATACCTTTTACTATAAAGTCTATTTCCGCGCCAATCATTGATCGGATTAAGTGCCAGTCTTCTCTTACACCCATTTCAGGAAAGGGTATTATAACTTTGAAGTTATCTACGAATAGTATTGCACATTCTTCCTCTTTATCATTTAGTTTGTATTTTTCTACTGCGGAGAGCATTTCCGTTAATATTTTCCCACTTTGCCTTGATGCATAAATTTCATTGTAAGTTTTTGTCATTTTTACTCTTCCTCCTTTAGGTTTTTAATTTATTTACCAAAACATATTGGCTTTTTGTTCCGGTTCTTTGTAATTATCGTCTTCCGGGAGATCATATGCGGTTTGTGTTTTTGGCTGTATAACAGGCTTTTGATATAGCTGCCTGCTTTCTCTAAAGCTGTCTGACCAGGTTGGCTTATAGTCCTTTATTTTTCTTGATTGAAGCTTCTTTGCCAGTGGGTGAGTGGTGTAGTCCATTTTCTCAAGCAATACCGGTTCTTGGCCACGAAGTATTAAAATTGCGTTTTTATGTGGCAGGCGAAGTATCTCATCAGGGTTTAGCAGGTTTCTTTTTGATACACGTTTTGTAACCCTTCCAAAATCAAATAGCCCCTCTAATCCTGCTCGGGTTGTGCTTGCGGTGTCTTCTACAGTAGATTGTCCCAAAAGGTCGCTTACAAATTGTGCTGTGGCATAGTCTGTAGCACCTAAGAAAAGCCTTGAATCGCAGTTGCCTATTATTTCTTGCCAGGCATCATTTGGATACCGATTTTTAAGCTGTGCAATATTTTGAAATATTACGCTACTGTGTATGCCTCGGGACCGAATTGTACTTATTTTTTTTGTAAAGTCAGGTATTGCCCCTATGTTGGGAAACTCATCCAACAGGAAGTATACTTCTTTATCGCACTTCCCTCCGTTTAGATCTGCATACCTGGTTAAATTTATAAATAAGAAGGAGAAAAATAAACCTGCCAGAAAGTCGAATGTTGAGTCGGTATCAGGTACTATGGCAAAATAGGCGCATTTTTCTTGGCCGGGTAATGTTAGATCCATGTCACTGGTTTCTGCTAGTTGCTGAACAAGATTGTTTTGGAATACTTGTAGCCTTGTGCCTAGCCCTATTATTATGCCGGTTCTTACTGTTTCGTTTGCTTGTGCATATATGTTGTACGGCATTTTAGCCGGGTGGTTTAACGGTAAACCTGAGAATATTTTATCTACATGTTTAGGAGATGAGCTGGCAAGTAGTGAGTAAACCGAAGGGAGGTTCCGTTCCCCTTCTGGGTATTCATTTACGACAAACATTACCAAAGCTTTTAATAGATTTTGTTCACCTCTGTCCCAAAAAGGATCACTCCCTTTAGAGCCGGGCATTTTTGTGTTGGCTATTACTACTTCGGCAAATAATTGAGCGTCGATGTCGTTTTTTACTTCTGCTATTGGATTCCATCTATCGGAATGCTGCATGTTACTTAGGTTATATGCTTTTACATTATATCCCCTGCTTTCTAAGAATAATGATGTGTCCTGAAATAACTCTCCTTTCGGATCTGTTACTATTATGCTGTGGCCTTCGCTAGCCATTTGTAATATGTTATTTCTAACATAGGCCCTTGATTTCATACTGCCTGATGCACCAAATATTGCTACGTTGCGGTTAAAGTATGTTTTAGGTGGTAGTGTGACAATAGGTTTTGGCTTTATTAGACCTAAAAGGCCTCCTTCGGCCATTTTCCCGAATATAATACCCTTGTTAAGACCTACCCCTAATACATTTTTGGCCGTTTGTGCACTCATCCATGTGGCGGTTCCGTGAGTTCCATCATCTTGTTTGTAATTTACCGTTTGGTCTCTTTTCAAAAATACAAATACAAGAATCGTTATAGTAAATAGTGTTGCGATGTAAAGGATAAACCAGTTTTTGGTAACATAAGGTTGTTTGAAAGCCGTAAAGCATTCTTTTGGATTTTTATACATTTCCAAGAAAAACAT
>DUNL01000141.1 GCA_012839385.1 Clostridiaceae bacterium | reverse complement strand
GAGGAAAAGGATGAGCATTGAGCAAGGAAAAATATCCAAGCGCCAGGCTATCTTTTTGTTAGCTAACTCTATTTTAGCCAGCATGGTATTGATTGCTCCTGCTCTCATGGCAAAACAAGCAGGGCAGGATGCTTGGATTGCTGTTCTGATAGCAGGAGTTTTCGGTTTGTTATTTGGGATGTTGGTGGTTTCCGTTGGACTGCGCCATCCAGGGAAAAACATGGTTGAGTACGGCATTGATCTTCTGGGTCCATGGCTGGGACGGGCCGTGGCAATAATTTTTGCCCTGTTTTTTCTTCATACCAATGCTTATCTTGTCCGTTCTTTTGGTTCACTGCTGGTTACAGAAACCATGCCGGAAACACCGCTGGTTGTGTTCAATATTTTGATCGTGTTAATAGCTGCTTATGCGGCATATCTGGGCTTAGAGGTTTTCACTCGCGTTAATGATATTGTTTTTCCCCTTTCGATGCTAGTTGCCGTAGCTATTGTGGCTATGGGGTTACCCGAGGTGAATTTTGAAAACTTAAAACCGATTTTTACGCACCCTATTCCGAACATACTGCAAGCAAGTTTCATTCTTTTTGCTTTCTTCGCTGAGGGGACGATCTTATTGATGTTGATCCCTTCTCTTCGACAGCCAAATGAAGCCAGGCAACTAGTTGTGCCTGTTAGTTTAATTATATCTTTGGCGATGCTGGTAGATGTGGGGATACTGATCGGTCTATTTGGTCATGAGGAAACCTCGCGCATGGTTTTTCCCACTTACGAGTTTGCCAAGACCGTAGGCATAGGGGGTTTTTTAGAGCGCATCGAGTCCCTGGTGGTGGGAGTCTGGGTGGCAACAGTGGGTTTAAAGGTGGCGACATTTTATTATGTGTCTGTCTTGACCTTTACCCAGACATTTAACCTGAAAGACTACAGATCTTTAGTGCTGCCCTATGCCATTATTTTGGTAGTTCTGTCAATGGTGGGTTGGATGGGTACCAATGAGGTTACACTCTATATGTCTCGCTATTTTCCTTTATTTGCAATTATAGTGGTAGGAGGTACTACATTGCTACTGTATTTAGCCAACATGGCCAGAAGGCAAGGCTCTTCAGGAGGTGGAAAGAAGAATGAAGACAAAGTTAACCAGAATTAGAATGCGGGTTATCTCGTTATTATTAGTGATTAGTATGATGGTTGTCAGCTATTCCGGATGCTGGAGTCGGGTAGAAATTGAGAAAATGTCGTTTATTTCCGTGGTTGGTGTTGATCGCGCTGGCAGTGACCTGCTGGTTTCCTTCCAGATCGTCAACCCTAGCGCGCTGGCCAAGAATGGTGGCACTGGAGGTGGGGGTGGTGAACCCCCTGTGTTTGTATTGAGTGTTAAGGGACGGACTCTCCCGGATGCCCTGGCAAAAATTAGCCAGGAAAGCCCCCGTGCAGTGCGATTCAAGCAGTTAGATGCTGTTGTGCTGGGAGAAAGTCTAGGGAAAGAGGGGGTATCCCATATCATGGATTTTTTCGCCCGCCATTGGGAAATGCGCCGCTCTATCTGGATTATAGTTGCGAAAGGGAGTGCCCAGGAGATTTTGTTAAAGGGAGCACCTGTCCAGGAAAAGGTGCCCGGTATGGCCATCAAAATGTTGATGGACCGCCGGGATCGTTTGGCTCCTACCCATTACCCAATTAAGCTGGGTGATTTTTTGAATGGCATGAGTATGGAGGGGACTGATGCCATAGCATCTGCTGTCAGTGTAAGACCCATGCAGGAGAAGAAAGTCGCTGAAAGTGTTAAGGATAAGGAGGAAGATGATAAAAAGGTAGCGGCGGAGAAGAAGGAAATAGTATTTGAAGGAGCCGGGGTTTTTCGGGGGGATAAGCTGGTAGACTATCTGGGGCCCCACGAAACCCGGGGAGTTCGCTGGGTATTGGGAAAAATTCAGGGGGGTATTTATACAGTTCCTACCCCATCACAGGGCACCTTGGCTTCACTGGT
>DUNL01000127.1 GCA_012839385.1 Clostridiaceae bacterium | reverse complement strand
GGCCTGAGCGACCCTTCTTTGTGGAGCAATTCGAAAAGGAGATCCCCGAATATTCTACCAGGCATAGTGTAAAACCTGGTATAACTGGTTTGGCACAAGTGGCAGGAAAATACAGTACTTCGCCCGAGGATAAGCTCAAGTATGATCTTCTTTACGCTAAGTCAGCTTCACCACTTATGGACTTACGCATCATGCTGCAGACGATCAAAGTAATTCTTATGCGAGACAAGGCTTCGTAGGAGTAGACGGTGTGGGATTGTCACGTCCAGAACATAGGAGACGACCTTACAAGCTCTACATACCCGCAACTTCAGTGGGGATATCAAGAGAATGTTACTGTTGCCGGTGCCGGTGATGCAGGTTCTCTTATCTTGAAGGAAATTTACAACATGATGAGAGTTTGTGGATTAGCTGGTGACGACAGGACGGAGGTAGGTAGAGAACTATACGGGGCTAAGGCCCTGGGGACCACTGAGGGTCTATCTGGGCTCCTCAAGCCTAGGCATAGAGATGAAGTGATCGTCGCCATGATCGGCACGGCTAACTGCAGTGAGCAGAGTCGTTAACGCTTGTAAGGAAGAAGCAGTCAAGACGACTATCCTTCGGTTCTTCTTGAGATCGTGTCTGGTAATGTGAGCGTAAGCCAGCTGCGCAAATTGGAGCTTGAGGATCTGCTCTGCTGAGAACCTATTAGAATCCAAAGTGATGAGATCGGAGAATGTCTCCACAGTAAGCGACTGCTAGTTACCGGGAGACCAGGGGTAGTGGGTCTGAGATCTGTCGGCAAGTCGCTAGATTCAATCCAAAATGTACAGATGTTTTCCATTTTTGTGAGAACAACCTCTATCGGCGAGAGCTAGAGATGAAACGGCGCTACCCACATGTGATCAGGAGTGTCCAGGATGAAACTCGGGTCTTGCAGGTATCTGTTTGGGTCAGGCCCCATTTGGTCTTACATGCCGCTGCCCGTAACGGGTATTCCCCAGCGGCCGTGAACACTGTGCCAAAAATAACGGAACCCTAGAAGAGTCTTTCTAGACCATATCATTATTTGTATAGCGGGCTAACGGAGAAAATTCATGGTTGGCTATCTATCCTTTTGAAGGTCTTGATCTGATGATACTCATGTTGCATGAAAATCATCCCATACGCTCGCGAGAAGGAACAGAGGACTCGATGGGGAATCACTCTGCATAGAACTTTGCTAAGGAGACCTCCATGGAAGACAACATTATTGATATGAAAACTAGAAAAAGAGACAAAGGTCTATCTGACAAGGTGTTTGAATATTGCACTATTTGCTGGGCGAAGACAGAAACAAGAAAAGACACCCCTATAGAACTTCGCGATTACTATATTGAGGGGGTAGGTCAACTTTGCCCTACATGCTACCACGATCTATATGGGTAAGGTATAAGACTGTATTTGGCACGTAGTTTTTTCATAATCTGGCAGTTAAGAGGTGCATAGCATCCCCTAGAATTGATCCGTAGTACAGCAACTAGTTGTTCTCTGGTCTAGCAGTCACACCCCCTCTTGCTATGATCGCTTCGCGATAGCGAAGACTAACACCGGTATTTATCGTCTGGTTCATCATGTC
>DUNL01000171.1 GCA_012839385.1 Clostridiaceae bacterium | reverse complement strand
TATACTTAAGGTCAAATTATAAGCTTGAAGAAAATAACTAACACATTCTCCACAACTTAGATCATATTGTCAGCATTACAGTAGTATAAGTCCTGCAAAGTCTGAAACAGGAAGCTTTATATATTTGAAAAAGACGTAAAGATTGGTGTAATTAGTGTCTATTTTCTGACACCAAAGTAACTGGAATTAAAGGTTGTTACTCTATGGGTAACAAAAGGGTCTTTGCCCTTGAATAATTGGACGGCTTCGATCGTCCCCCTCAGGACGCGTATCGCGGAAGGAAATTATAGAAGTGCAGTCCTTAACATGTTTCATAAGTCAGTTTAGAAAAAAACCGCGCCGGCGCTACGGATATCTCACGATGGTAATCGTTTCAGGTGCTGGCATCGCCGGCCTCCACAGTTACAACGGACTTCACTTTTTCTTTGTTAAGCCATTTCTCATATTCTTCATCACGCGTTATCTCCGCTTCTTTATCCTCGCGCTTTGGTTGTCCTGGACAGGTTAAACACTCGCGCTTAAAGTCACATTATTTTTCTCATTTCTGTTTAAAAAAGAAGCGTTGACCAGAGCGCTGAAAGCAATCACCATTATAACGACAGATAGAACTACTCATAACTTGAAGCAAGCAAATTAGAGAAATAAAAGTTAAGAAAATAATGCTTGACCTTTAATGACATATAAGCTAAAATTCCGCTGTTAAGTAAAGCTAAACTTTTTGTTTAATCACATGCGTAGCCGGCAAAGGAGATAAATGATGAAAATCGGTGAAAAAATAAAATACCTGCGGCAGGCTAACGGCTTGACGCAAGAGGAACTGGCAGATCGTTGCGAACTTACAAAAGGCTTTATCTCGCAACTTGAACGAGACGTAACCTCGCCTTCAATAGCGACCCTGACTTCTATCCTGGAAGCTCTGGGAGTCACGCCGGAAGGGTTTTTCAGGACTGGCGACGCAGACGAGCGGGTTGTTTTCAACAGTGATGATTACGCGACCAGGACAGATGAAGACCTCGGTTCCTCCATCTGTTGGCTGGTACCCAACGCGCAAAAAAACGCCATGGAGCCTATTATTCTTACTTTACAACCCGGGGGCAGCTCCTTTATTGACAAGCCTCACCAGGGCGAGGAATTCGGTCTGGTGCTGAACGGAAGCGTAACGTTACATTTTGGCGACAGGCAGGAAAAAGTAAAGTCGGGGGAGGTGTTTTATTTCGAAGCCTCGGTTCCCCACAAACTGATAAATAACGGTAAAAGAGTAGCGCGAGTTGTCTGGGTATCTAGTCCGCCCAGCTTCTAATACCTACCGCGGCTTGGAGGAGATCGGAATAATGAACAGAGCAGATAGAATTAAAAACGGCGTTTGCCCGCAATTGGCGGCAGAAGAAAAACCGGTAATAAGCGGAACACTTCTTAGTGATAAAACCGGGCAAGCTCATATTATTGAGTTAATTGGCGTTAACAAATCTTTTGGTGATATAAGAGTAATGCAAGATATCACATTCTATATTCGCAGTAATGAATTTCTGACCTTACTTGGGCCTTCAGGCTGTGGCAAAACTACTACCCTACGCATTTTAGGGGGATTTGAACAACCTGACAGCGGCACAGTGACTTTCGAAGGACGAGACTTACTGGTAATTCCGGCTCATCAGCGTGAGCTCAACACTGTTTTCCAACGCTATGCTCTCTTCCCTCATCTTAATGTTGAGGAAAATGTAGCCTTCGGCTTGCAAATAAAGAAAATACCACCACCGGAAATAAAGCAGCGCGTCAGTCAGATGCTACGTCTGGTTAAATTGGATGGTTATGAAACCCGTTCCATCGATCAGTTATCGGGAGGCCAGATGCAAAGAGTAGCAATAGCTCGAGCTCTTGTTAATCTACCCAAAGTATTGTTGCTAGATGAGCCATTGGGTGCTTTGGATCTTAAAATGCGCAAGGAAATGCAGATCGAGCTCAAGCAAATGCAGCGAGAACTGGGAATTACTTTTGTCTATGTCACGCATGACCAGGAAGAAGCGCTAACAATGTCGGATTCTGTGATTGTAATGAGCGAAGGCATCATTCAACAGATCGGCAGCCCCTTAGATATCTATAATGAACCTCGTAATGCTTTTGTAGCTGACTTTATCGGTGAATCTAATATCATAAGCGGTTGCATGCGAGAAGATTTTCGCGTGCGGATTGGCGATAAATGGTTCCCCTGTGTTGATCGCCGTAAAGCGGATGAGGAGGTAGATGTTGTCATACGCCCTGAAGATATAGAACTTGTCGCTCCAGCTGATCATCTAATCAACGGCAGAGTAGCTTCGACAACTTTTAAGGGCGTGCATTATGAAATGATCGTAGAGGCCTATGGCCTCGAGTGGCAAGTTCATAGTACCGATCACAAAGCTGAAGGCAGTGATGTAGGTTTAAACTTCGGCGCGGACGATATTCATATAATGGTTAAATCCGCGTTCTCTCCTGAGAATAACAACTCCGAGAAAATTAAGTCCTGTAAACAACGGGAAGAAGGGGGTGAATAATGACAAGACGTTTTTCTCGCCTCACATTCCCGTACATAATTTGGATGTTGGTCTTCACTATCGTTCCCTTACTGCTGGTAGCCTTTTTTGCCTTTACCGCCTACGATCAGGAAGGAAATTTATTCTTTACCTGGCAAGGCTTTAATAATATTTTCAGCGGCTCCAAGACATCTTTAAACTGGCTGGGATTACACACTATATGGGGATTGGATATTCAGGTGCCATTGTATATCTCCGTCTTTCTTAAATCACTGTCCATCGCTGTGGTCGCCACTATAATCAGTCTGCTGTTTGGCTATCCGGTAGCCTGGCTACTGGCTAAACTTAAAATTGCCAAAAAGCGCTCAGCTGATTTCTTACTTTTCTTAACTGTTATGCCTATGTGGATGAATGCTTTGCTACGCACATACGCCTGGCTGGCCTTATTAGAACCTACAGGAATTATTAATACCTTTCTCAAAACATTAGGCATCGGCCCTATCCAATTCCTCTACAATGATTTTGGTATCGGCTTAGGAATGGTCTATAATTATCTACCCTTTATGATCCTGCCTATTTACTCGGTATTAGTAAAAATTGATCCCGCTCTCTTGGAAGCAGCCGGCGATCTCGGAGCCGATAATACCTATACCTTACGCAAAGTCATCATTCCTCTGTCTCTGCCCGGCGTGTACAGTGGGATTAATATGGTACTTATGCCTGCCATGACTACTTTCCTGATACCTGATCTATTGGGTGGAGGACGCTATCTGCTAATTGGCAACGCGATTCAACGTCAGTATATGATTTCACGTGACTATACAACAGGATCAGCGCTAACTATTTTGTTGCTGATTTTTGTCTTAATCAGCATGAGTGTGGTAAATCGCAATTCCACTGAAATGAGTGAGGCAGGAGGGTTAATATAATGCTTAAGAATCGCGATCAGATGGCAAATAATAAGAGCCGGAATTTAATTGCCTCTCACCGAAAAAGCATCTTCGCTTTAAATAAGCGCGGCAAAATTGTCAGCAGTGTCTACCTAATCCTGATCTTTATCTTCCTCTACGCGCCTATAGCGGTTTTGATCATCAACAGTTTTAACGCTGCTAAAAGTAGAGCCGTCTGGGGCGGTTTCACATTCGATTGGTATCGCAAACTTTTTCAAAATGCCGATATCATTGCCGCTTTGCGCACAACCATAATGGTGGCGATACTCTCGGCTGTGATCGCGACATTAGCGGGGGTGCTTTCAAGTTTAGGTATTTACGCATTGCCCAGAAGATGGCGGAACGTCATTTTACAAATCACAAATATTCCCAATATTACTCCCGATCTGGTAACCGGTATCTCTCTAATGCTACTTTTCTTTTTCTTACGAGCAAAGACCGGTTTTGTGACCCTATTGCTGGCACATATTTCTTTTAACATTCCTTTCGCGATTCTCTCGATCATGCCTAAACTAAGGCAGATGGATTTGAATCTCTATGAGGCGGCCCAGGATTTAGGTTGCACACCGGCACAGGCGGTACGCAAAGTCATGATACCCGAGATAATGCCAGGAATTGTCACCGCTTTCATCTTGACGTTGACCTTATCTATTGATGACTTTGTAATTTCGTATTTTACCGCGGGCAATCAAGTAACAACCTTAGCCCTGACAATTTACTCAATGGCCAGAAAGAGCGTTAACCCACAAATTAATGCCCTATCAGCCTTGCTGTTTGTAATTGTCTTTGTTTTGCTGGTCATAATTAATATTCGGACCTCAAACAAAAAACAGACCACACGCGGTGGATCACGGGCAAGATTAAACAAGAACAGGCAACAGGCTCTAACCGCGAACACGGCTGATTAGTTGTAGCCGGGATGTGTCTAGAACCCACCCCTGTTTTTAGCACTAAGCACAATTTTAATCATGGAGGATTAATTAAATTGAAAACAAAAAAAATTCTGGCTGCGCTTTGGGTAGCAATATTTATTTTCACATTAGTAGCTTGTGGTAACAGCGAAGAGCAGATTAAAGAAGGGACAAAAAAACTCTATATCTATAACTGGGGTGAATATATGTCTCGTGAAGCAGATACATGGAATTTTTACGGTACGGATTACGAACTAAGTGACGTAATCGCCGATTTTGAAACTGCCTTCCCACAATATGATGTCGAATATCGTATGTTTGACGACAACGAGATGATGTATGCCCAGTTAGCTACCATCTCATATGATGTCATTGTTCCTAGTGATTATATGGTGGCCAGACTGATGCGCGAGGACAAGTTACAGCCTCTGGACATGGAGAAATTACCGAATGTCAAACAGTATATGGATCCTATGTTGAAAGAAGTAGCCTGGACCCCTGACGCTGAAGAAACGGCGGCCTTATTTGATTACGCGGTGCCTTATCTCTATTGCACCGTAGGTATGATCTATAACCAAGACGAAATAAATAAACCGGCTTCCAATGCTCCGGAAGATGTCTGGTCACCTTTGTTCGATAGCGCTAATGTGAATAGAATCGGCATGTATAATTCAATGCGTGAATCAATCGGCATGGCTCTAAACTACCTCGGTCACAGTATGAATACTCTAGATGAAAAAGAACTGCAAGCAACTATGGAGCTCTTACTTAAACAGAGACAGGAAGTTGCGCCCATACTAGGGATCGATGAATTAAAAGACAAATTTGTCAGCGGCGAACTGGTAGCGGGCATTGCCTGGTCGGGAGACCATGTCGTCATCCAACAACGTCTAAAGGATGCCGGGCAAGATCCCGAAATGTTTCAATATATTCTCCCCAGAGGATCAAATATTTCAGTTGATATGATGGCCATTCCCGCTGACGCTAAAAACGTTGAGGGTGCGCATGATTTCATCAATTTTATGTATGAAAAAGAAGTAGCAATCAAAAACGCGGTCTATGTCGGCTATTCCTCACCACATCTGGAAGCTATTAAAGAACTGCCCCAGTCCGTAACCGGTAACGAAAGTTATTATCCGAGCCTAGAATTGATTAAGACACTGGAGCCTTATTACTCTACTCCGGAACTGGATCAAAAATATGACGAGCTCTGGGTTCAGTATTTAGCCAATTGAGCGCGCCGGACAAATGTCTTGACGAGGAAAAATCTAGAAGCCTCTCCGGAACATGATTAATTCTTCGCGTGAACAGGCGGTGTCTATAATAAAGAAAGACACCGCCTTTACCATTAAACAGAATGCTGGAAAATTGCTATTAATTTCCCCGCTAATCAATACTCACTAAAGCTTGAGATCAAAAGTCAGCGTAGGCTTAGTAAAGAAATCAGGTTGCTGCAGCCTGCTTTTCAGATCCAGAATTCTAGCCTCTATATCGTCAATCACTTGTGAAAATACTTCATCCGACTTTCCTGTTGGATCTTCCAGTCCCCAATCTTCTCGATGCTTACTGGGGAAAAAAGGACAAGCGACACCACAACCCATAGTGACTACAATATCTACAGGCCGAGGGATATCTGACAAGGTCTTAGGACGTTGGCTTTGTTCCATATCGATAGCATATTTTTCTTTCAATAATCTAACAGCATCCTCATTGATCTTATCTTTAATCTCCGTACCGGCAGAATAACTCTCCAATACATCAGAGGCCAGATGTTTAGTAAGAGCCTCCGCGATTTGCGAACGACAAGAATTATGAGTGCAGATAAAAGCTACCTTTAACTTTTTTTCCATAATGTTTTCCCTTTCCAATATATTAATATTATTTGTTCTTAGAAAAGAATTTCTCCAGAGCTATCGCGATTTCCGCGTCATGACCGAACAATAAATGGTCACCCTTCTCAAAGAAAACTAATGTAGTCAGTTTCTGTGGAAAACGCTTAGAGGCGGCGTCAACCAACGCGAAATCAATAACGGCGTCATCCTCGGCATGGAAAATAATCGTCGGAACCGCAAGTTGTTCAATCGGATACTGATCAAAATTCCTTGCCAGATCAGGATTGGTGACCTCACCGTCGTTTTCTATCCCGGCGGCTCTTAGTTCAACCGGCATGATGGTTTCCACAGTATCGGGATTGAGACCGAATAACGGCTTTAACATTGGCTTAAGCAAAAAAATCATATAATTGTTTAGGATAGACTGTGACGGACCCTGGCGAGCCGCGAAAGACTCCGGTTTTTCCGTCAAAGGAGGTTGACCTGAAAATAACAACAGCCCTCGCGTACGCTCAGGATAATCTAAGGCAAAACGAAGACTGACTATGCTTCCTCCAGCTGTTCCCATTATATAAACTTTATCTATATCTAAAGCGTCAAGCAGTTCAACAAAAGCTGCCGCCTGCTCACGCGGTGTGCCCTCACCTTTGATGTCGCTTCCCATATAACCGAAACGAGCCGGAGCTATAACACGATGTGTCTTGTGGAATAATTCAGCATTGTCGTAGGCTTGATCATATCCGCCAAACATACCGTGAACAGATAAGATCGCTATAGCGTCTTCTTCAATTTTGTCACCATTGTCTACATATGCTATCTTGCCATAAGAAAGATCAAGATAACTTGCGGGATATGCAGCCAGGCGCTCCTTTGCCTGCTCCAGGGCGCGCGAGCACAGAAAGGCTCCCGCGACCAGATAAATAGCTAAACCGACAACAATAATAAGAAGTATGATCCACCCCTGACTTATTCTTCTGTTGCCAACTTTAACCGGCTCTTGATAAGACATAGACTCTCCTTAATTTACAGACAACTGTTTTAACTTCTTTTCTGACATTATGAAGCCGATCTTAACTTAAGACAAGGTAACATCAACCGCTAGCCCGCTAAATTCAACAAAAGAACTACCTATTAGATAGGCGCGGACTGCCTTTCACGAGCGGTTGACAACATTAACTTGATCCGGTTTTCCTGATTAACACTGGTAGCGCTGGTATCATAATCGATAGCCACGATATTGATCTCGGGATTACGCTCCTTGATAGGACGCATAATGCCTTTACCCACGATATGATTAGGCAAGCAACCGAACGGTTGCACACAAACGATATTATTAACTCCACTGTCAGCCAACTCCAGGATCTCAGCCGGTAAAAGCCAGCCCTCACCCATCTTGACACCGAAACTAATATAGTTTTCGTTTAACTCTATAATCCTTTCAAAAGAAGTCGGAGGCTTAAAGCTTCCCTCCTCAGCCATAACCGCGATCATCTCAAGCTTCTTATTACAAAGATAGCGGAAAGCGACCCGACCCAAAAGATGTCTGAAAAAGTAGCGACCATAGAATTTATAATCAATAATAGCGTTGTAAAGACAATAGATAAAGAAATCCAGCAGTCCGGGGATCACAACCTCCGCGCCCTCATTCAGCAAAAATTGCTCCAGATTATTGTTGCCAAGGGGCGAGAACTTTACATATATCTCACCCACTACCCCGACCTTTACTGTAGAACGTTCAGCCTTGGGAATGGCCGCGAAATCCTCGACGATTTGCCGATAAGTCGCCTTGCGGTGACGTAAAATCTGATTTCTCACTTTACTGGAAGAGCCTAAAGCATCTCCCAGCTTTCTAATCCACTTGTCTTTCAACTCTTCAGCCTCGCCCTGCTTAATTTCATAGGGCTTGGTCTGATTAACCAGACTATAGATCAGATCTCCATACAGCAAAGCGTCAAATAAACCCATATATTGCTTCAAATTCAACTTAAAGCCGGGATGTTTCTCTAAACCCATTAAACTAAGAGAAATAACCGGTACAAATTCCAAGTCGGCTTTGATCAGAGCTTTGCGCAATAGTGAAATATAATTTGAGGCTCTACAGCCTCCTCCGGTTTGGAAATAAATCAAGGCTACTTTACGCGGATCATAGTTCTCCGATTTAAGAGCATCTAAGAATTGACCGATAACCAAAATAGCCGGGTAGCAAGTATCATTATGGACATAACGTAAGCCGAGATCGACAATCCTTTGCCCCTGCGAAGTCAGCAGTTCTATCTTATAGCCGTAGGTACGCAAGAATTCACAGACCAGTTCAAAATGCCCGTTCAGCATAGAAGGAACCAAGATGGTATAGTCTTCCTTCATCTCTTCTGTGAACTGCACATAATAATCTTCTGTCATTTTCTACTCCGTCTCTAAGTAGCAAAGCTATGCCCGGAAGTCGTCACGAACTGATTGTTATGCTTGCTTTTCATAATTATCTTGCCTAGCCTCCAGCGCGCCTAGAAGACTTCTCAATCTAATCCTGACTGCCCCGAGATTCTTGATATCGTCAATTTTTATTTGCGTATAGAGCTTGCCGTCCTTTTCCATAATTCGTTGCACTTCATCACTGGTAATGGCGTCCAATCCACAACCGAAAGATACCAATTGTACCAATTCAACATCATCGTTCTCACAGGCGAATTGAGCCGCCTGATAGAGTCTGGAATGATAGGTCCACTGATTCAGAACCTTAATTAACGGCAGCTTGGCCAAATGAGCTACCGAGTCTTCACTAACCACGACAAAGCCTAAAGATGTCGCCAGACGGTCAATGCCGTGACAAATTTCGGGATCAATATGATAAGGTCTACCCGCGAGAATCATAATACGCTTGTTATTCTTACGAGCGAAGTCCAGCGCTTCCTCACCGGCTCTCTTTATTGTCTCGCGTTCAGCCCGCAACGCCGCGTAACCTTTTCTAACCGCTCGCCTGACCTCGCTTCGAGTAACAGTAGGATCAAGCTGCTGTACCGCGGGTAATAGCGTTCGGCGCAAAAAGCGCTCGTTATAAATATTCAGATAGGGATAAAAGAATCTGACTTGCTTTAAGGATTCCATATTGCCACGCAATACTTCACCGTAATAAGCGACGATAGGGCAATTATAGTGATTTGCGCTGTGTCCTTCATCAATATTGTAAGTCAGGCTGGGATAAAAGATCAGATCTATGCCTTGATCAATCAGCAACTCCACATGGCCGTGCATAATCTTCGCCGGATAACATACCGTATCCGAAGGAATCGAAAGCTGTCCGCGCTCATACAACTTCCTGGTTGACAGCGGCGTGAACACCACTTCGTAGCCCAATTCAGTAAACACGGCCTGCCAGAGCGGAGCCAGCTCATAGGTCGAAAGAGTTGTCGGCAAACCGATTTTGCCCCGTGATTTACTCTTTGCGACTCGGTCTTTTTGTCGAACGCGTTCGGGTTTAGTCCCCAGCGCCAAGTCTTGAGACGCCTGATCAGCAGCCAATCCTCCCTCACCGACTTCTGTCTCCGGAAGTTCATCCATGATCCGGCCCGAGTTTCCGGTAGACAGCCTATCCGCGCTGACTGACCGTGATTTTCTCGCCAAGGCCAACAAGCGTTCCCGCTTCCAGTGATAAAGATTCGGCAATTCATCGCCACCCTTAACACCGAGCGGCTTCTGGCACTGATTGCCCGAGATAAAACGCTCACCATCGGCAAACAAATTGATTGTCAGATGACAATTATTCGCGCAACCGCGACAAACTCTGGTTGAGGAATTATGAGTAAACCGTTCCAGTTGTTCCAGAGTCAAGAGTTTACTGTCGGAAAACTTCATAGCATATAAAGCCGCGCCGAAAGCGCCCATCAGCCCTGAGATCTCGGGTCTGACTATGTCCCGCTCCAGCTCCAGCTCAAAGGCGCGTAGGACAGCGTCGTTCAACAAAGTACCGCCTTGAACGACAATATGTTTCCCTAGCTCCTCCGGGGAGCCGGTACGGATTACTTTATAGAGAGCGTTCTTGACTACACTGATCGAAAGGCCGGCTGAAATATCCTCAATTCCCGCGCCTTCACGCTGAGCCTGCTTAATTGAGGAATTCATAAATACTGTGCAGCGTGAGCCTAGATCTACCGGGGCTTTAGCCTTAATACCTAGTTTGGCGAATTCCTCTACTTCATAGCCCATCGAATGAGCGAAAGTCTCCAGGAACGAACCGCAGCCCGAGGAACAGGCCTCATTGAGCATAATAGAATCAATCACTCCATCCCGTATATAAAAGCATTTGATATCCTGCCCGCCCACATCCAGAATAAAATCCACCCGCGGTTGAAAATGACGGGCGGCCGTATAATGGGCGATCGTCTCCACCAGACCGGTATCAGCGTGAAAAGCGTGCTTGATCAGCGCTTCACCATAGCCGGTCGTGGCCGCCCCACAGATCTCAACCCGATCGGCGCAGAGTCTACGTAATTTTCTCAATTGCTCCAGTACAATCAGTACAGGCGAGCCACGATTCACACAATAAAAACTGTATAAGACTTCTTTATCTTCTGAGATCAGGACCAATTTAGTCGTAGTACTACCGCTGTCTATACCTAGCCAGGCTCGTCCTCTGTAATCAGCAAGCGAACGCGTCTTGACTTGATCCAGCTCATGTCTGGCGCGGAAAGCGCGATATTCCTCAGCATTGTTGAAAAGAGGTTCCAGATAGCCGCGCTCATAGGCAGAAGAAGCAGCTTTCCGGCGCAGTCTTCGTAACAATTCATCATAAGTGACAGGTTGTAGACTGCGACTAAGATAAGCAGCGCCACGCGCGACCGCGTAGAGGGCATAGTCAGGACAGACACTACTCTCTTTATCGCGCAGCAAGGTTTCACGGAAGCGGTGACGTAGACCGGCACAATAGTAAAGCGGCCCACCTAGAAAGAGTAGCTTACCTGCCAGTTGCCGTCCCTGAGCCAAGCCTACAATGGTCTGATTTACAACCGCCTGATAGATTGAAGCGGCCACATCTTCTTTACCGGCACCCTGATTAAAAAGCGCCTGTACATCTGTTTTCGCGAAGACTCCGCACCGCGAGGCAATAGGATAAATCCTCTCCGCCCGAAATGACGCCTCATCCAATTCGGGGATAGTCATGTCCAGTAAAGAAGCCATCTGGTCAATAAAGGCTCCTGTACCGCCGGCACAGCTACCGTTCATGCGAGCGTCGGTACCACCCTCAAAAAAGATAATCTTAGCATCCTCGCCGCCCAACTCAATAACGGTACCGGTATCCGGCGCCAGCTTCTTAATGATCTCACTGGTAGCGTAGACCTCCTGGACAAAAGGCAGACCCGACGTTTCAGACATGCCGATACCGGCCGACCCGGAAATGGCGACTGTAAAAGGAGCCTCTGACAACATAGCCTCCGCAGGCTCCAACAGCTCTAAAGTTTTTTCTAAAACATGGGAACGATGGCGCTCATAGCGCTCAAACATTATTTGGTCTTCACTGGTGAAGGATACTTTCACAGTGGTCGAACCTATATCAATTCCCAGAGCTCTATTCAGTTGGACAGTTTTGCTCATGTTTCACCGAAATTTTAAGCCCTCACACTGTTTCCTCACATTAGAAAATTATAGAATCGCAAGCGTAAACTGTCAAAATTTCTAAGCTGATAGTAATTTAAAACGCTATACAATAAGTTAACAATTTGAACCAAATCAGTTGCTTGCCAATAATTGAAAATAGAGCGTTCTCCCTGGAACAAGCAATCTTGGACAGTACATTTTCTTCTCTCCGTCGCTAACAAATACCGCTTGTATATATATCATTAATACTGTCAGCGGAACAAAAAAGAGGTGTCCTTTGAAACAAAAGCGTTCGGAGACACCTCTTACTTCTGGTGGGTGGTAGTGGGATCGAACCACCGACCCCCTGCATGTCACGCAGGTACTCTAACCAGCTGAGCTAACCACCCGCAAGCCCAGTTAGAATACATTAATCTTAGTATGCCTGTCAAGCGAATAAATACCAGCTCCGACCTATCTCTGCCTACATGTCAAGTATAGATAGCTGACGGTACTTTAATAGCGCGACTATTGTCTTAATCCTTAATGACAGTATTAGAACCTAGACATCAGTATCTCCGGTAAAGAATAAACTAGACTATTTAGACAGCTCAGGAGCCTGAACCCTACTCCGCTCATGGGCGCAAAAATCCGCTACATAAGACAAAAACGGCTCAAAATTAACGCCTCGCTCCCGCCAACCCTCCTGCGTCAAAGAGTAAACCATCGCGTCATGAACAAACTTACCGGCAAAAACAACAGTTTCCTCCAAGTCCTTGCCGGAGAAAATACCCGCGGTAATAATGCTGGCGAAAAGATCCCCTGTGCCGTGCATCATAGCCTCAACACACGGATGGCCGGTCTCGGTATAGCTACCTTCTCGCGAAGCGATGGCATTCCACATCATTGGCTCATCACCACGCCTGATGCCCTTGAGGATAATATGCTTACTTCCCATATCCAGCAAGCGCTTACAGATTTCACGGGTTTCTCGCTCGCCCAAATCTTGCCCTTTATACTCACT
>DUNL01000289.1 GCA_012839385.1 Clostridiaceae bacterium | reverse complement strand
ATGAGGACACAGAATTGACACCGGAAGAAGTTGCTGAACTCAAACTAGAACTTCTTGCCACAAGAAGCAGACTTATAGATGCGGAAAAAGCCCTAGAACTTGCATGTGTAGAAATAGCATCATTTACCGATACTTGCCCTCTTGATTTAGCTACAAAAGAGTTTGCGGAGAAAATTGTTCAAATCTGTCAAAACAGTGGAATCTGCGATACAAAGAAATGCTTAAAGGAGTATTTTCTTATGAAAGCGAGGTGCGAGCATGAATAACTTCAAATGCCAAAACTGCGGGGAATGCTGCGGACCGGTGCCGGTCACGGCAAACGAGCTTACCGCCATAAAAGAGGTAATATCACAAATGCCGAAAGAAGAAATTGACAGACTTAAAAGGCAAAAACGAGGAGCCTTCGATTGCATACTGCTAGATAAGGAAAACAAGAAGTGCCCCGTATATGAGGTAAGGCCCAAAATATGCCGTATGTTTGGCTTTTACGTAGGACTAGCCTGCCCGCATAATGACGTGATGCTCAAGCCAAGAGAGGCAGGTTACCGGAACATGTTTGGCGGGGATTATGTGGGGATAATGGGATTTGATATAGGCTGGGGGGATTTGATTGGTTAATGCAGGCTACGACAACTACATCAACGAGGAGAAAGTAATAACTGTGGTGGACTTTTCAGATGCAAAATCTATGCCTGTCAAAAGAGCTGTAAGAGAGGCACGGGATAACGGATTCCTTATAGACATTACAATGGGCAGGGTAACAAGGTCCGTGATATTTACTGAAACAGGCTATATTATAATTTCAGCCGTAAGTGGCCCTATTATAACAAAAAGGATACAGGAGGCCCAAAATGCTTGCAAGGAAAAAGAAAAAGTATCGGGATAAGTGGAAACTGCGTCCTCAATCCGAGTTAATAATTGCACTTGATGATTTGGAGTTTTCATGGTTCCCAGAAGAAGCAGCACTAGTTCAAAAAATGTGGGAAGCAGGTTTACATATAGCAGACATAGCAGAAAAAGTTGATAGGGACGACCCAGACGAAGTAGCACTGTTGATTATGCACCTTGCACGACAAGGTAAAATACAATTACGCAAAAGTGGGGCGTTTGGAGACTTGAGCAGTTTGCAAGAACTTATCGAAGCAGGCGAAGAATTCAAGGAAGCGTTAGACCTTACGGTTGATGAGATTTTGAAGTATGCAAGGGAGGCATAGAATTGAAAATAAAGCTTATTGATGAACATTGCAAGCCATACAGAGCATATCCGACAGATAGCGGCCTTGACCTAAGAGCAAGAATAGAAAAAGCTATATTCATACGGCCGCTTGAGAACAAAGTTATTCCCGTAGGGATAGCGATAGAATTACGCCCGGGATACGAAGCACAGATAAGACCCAGAAGCGGGTTGTCAAAACTAGGCATATCAGCAGCTTTTGGGACAGTAGACAACAGCTATCGGGGAGAAATCAAAGTAACACTTATAAATACAAGCTCAAGCACAAAAACAATCAACCCATACGAACGAATTGCACAACTCATAATTGCCCCTGTAACAATCCCGGATATCGAATATGTGGACGAGCTTAGCGAGACAGAGAGAGGAGTGAACGGTCATGGAAGCACAGGGAGGATGTAAAGTGAAGGACAAACTCATACTTCTTGTCGGGCCTTCGGGCTCTGGCAAGACCACAATAGCAAAAGAGCTTGAAAAGGAAGGCTACAACGTCATACACTCATACACCACCCGGCCACCCAGAGAGCCGGATGAGTGGGGACATACCTTTGTGAACGATGTAGCACTTGAAGAACTATACGACAAGCAAGACACAATTGTCGCATTTCAGATGCTATACGGTAATGCGTATTGGGCCACGAAAGAACAATATCAGGGGAAGGGCACGAGCATATACGTCATAGACCCGAAAGGAGCAGAGCAGGTCAAAGAGAGCGTCAAAGATGCGGAAGTAGTGACGATATACCTGCAATGTGGCAAATTCGAACGATGGGACAGAATGATGTATCGGGCAGGGTTGAACAAAACCGTATTTTCAGCAGAGCAAATGAAAGAGCATCGTGAAAGAGCATTAGCAATCCAGACAAGAATCGAAAATGACGACAAAATGTTTAGCATCGTCAAATGTGACCATATCGTCGATGCAAACAGGAATATTGAAGAAGTATTGACCGATGTAAAATCGGTCATCGAACAGCAATTTTCCCAATCCCGGTAGACTGGGTTACGTAAGGTGAGGAGTTACCCACTCCAATAGGTTGATTACCCGCGAAAGCGCCATAGCAAAGACACTGTGCTAGGTGTAAAAACGAAACAGTGAAGACGCCCCTGCCTAATCAGCAGACGCCGAGCAATTGGGGACAGCCCGGCTCCACATGGAGCGACTGGGGGGAAATAAATACAAGCAGTTTTCCTACTCACTTGGGAATATTTGAGTGAGTAGGTGGGAAAGTTGCAACATATTGTATCTTTTTCAGGAGGAAAAGACAGCACAGCGATGTTGTTACGAATGATTGAAGAAGAATGGAAGATAGACGAGATTGTTTTTTGCGACACAGGCATGGAGTTTCCGGCTATGTATCGGCATATAGGTAAAGTTGAAAAATAT
>DUNL01000082.1 GCA_012839385.1 Clostridiaceae bacterium | reverse complement strand
ATAGTTAAAATAACACCGATCAACTGCATCCAGAAAGGATAGGAAGAAAAATCCCAATCGATTAGAAAATATATCGCTAGGGCGATGAAAGCAGTACAGATGATCGCCGCGATCCACATACCAGCTTTCCCTCCCGGAACAGCATAAGGCCGTGGCGAATCATCAATATGCTTGAGTTTAACCGCGGCAGGAAACATGAATAGATAGTTAGCCATAAAGACGATCGAAGCGAATGAGAAAATCGTCCAAAAGATATCATTAGCATCTCCCGACAGTACATAGTTGAGAATTATAAGCACAGTCGAAACAATCCCCATAATGTAGTAAAGATTGTCCGCGGTATCATACTTCTTATGACGGTGACCCAACAATTTTGATCTCTTATCTAAATTAGCTGCCATAAAGGCTTCATTGGCACCCATGGCCCAAGTAATCATATTCGCAACTAAAGTAAGGATCGAAGCTAATATCAAAATCGTGAAGACTGCATTCTGAGCAGGACCGAAAATCGCGCAGAGTTCTTGCAAGGCATAGACAAAACCGTCAACAGTATCTATCCCCTCCCGTGGTAGTGCCGCTAAAACGCCAAAGGTTCCAAAAGCATAAAAGAAAGTGATAGCGATACCGGCAATAATAGTCATCAGGGGAACCGTACGCTTGGGATTTTCAATTTTGCCACCAATAGATCCTATTAATTCAAAACCCATTAAGTTATAGACAATAACGGCACCATAAATTAGGGTATTATCCCAACTGGGAATCCAATTACTAAATGAGAAATTATTAGATAGACCATATTTAATGCCATAAACAACACCCAAGATACCAAAAATAAGTAGAATCGCCATTTTAAGTATGGCCATGATATTTGAGACGAAGACTGAAAGATCAATGCCACGAACGCCAATGTAAACTACGATCCAACACATAACAATCGATATGATAGCTTGCACCACCATACTCATCTGGGGGAAAACACCCAAGGTAAGCCAACCGGAAAAAGCCGTGAAAACTGCCGGCATCCAGAAAGCCACATTGATCCAATACATCCAACCAACGAGGACACTGGGAAATTCTCCAAAAGCACGCTCCACCCAACTTACAATTCCACCATCGTCAGGGTAGGTAGCGCCCAATTCCGCAGATAATAGTCCGTAAGGTATAAAAAAGATAATCGCCATCAAGATCCAGAGAGTGATTGAAGAAACACCAATAATCGCCGGCGCTACAAATGAATCCAAAACCAGTATGCTGGCCACAGTAAACAAAACTGATTGTGTTAAGTTTACTTTTTTTTCTGTCACATTATCCATAACATCCCTCTTCAATAATATTCTTTAGCAGCTTTGATGGGCTGATCAGGAGACCAGCCCAAATTTATGTTATTCTTGCTGAGACCTTTTAGCCTTTTGGTTGTTGCTGAGTAATGCAGTGAATATTACCACCACCGTAAGCAACTTCTTCCGACCGAACACCGACAACTTCATAATCAGGGAAGATGGCCTTAGCCTGCTCCATAGCAAGCTCATCATTCTCATCGCCGAATTGTGGCAGAATAATGCCACCGTTAACGATTAGGAAATTAAGATATGACGCGATCGCCATCTCTCCTTCTTCGCGCGGAATAGTACCCTCAACATAATCAATACCATCCGCCCCTTTGATGCAAACCATTTTCTTAGGTACAGCGAATTTATGTACCTTGAGTTTGCGTCCTTTAGCGTCAACTGCTTCACTTAATGCTTTGTAGGCTTTTTGTGCGGCTTCGTAATATGGATGAGCGGTATCCTCTGTCCAGATACATACTACTTCACCCGGACGCGCGAAACAGGCAACATCGTCAACATGACCATTGGTCTCATCCGGATCAATACCGTCAGGCAGCCAGATAATAGTCTCTAAATTTAGATAATCTTTTAGATACTGCTCAATCTCACTTTTTGTTAAGTGCGGATTTCTACCTTCAGACAAGAGGCACATTTCAGTTGTAATTAGGGTACCTTCACCATCAACATGAAAGGCTCCTCCCTCCAAGACAAAGCCAGAAGTTTTGTAACTATCTACATTTTCAATCTCGCAGACTTTTCGCGCTACTAATTCATCTTGATCCCAGGGAAAGTAAAGACCGTCAACAAGACCGCCCCAAGCATTGAAATCCCAGTCCACACCACGAACTTCTCCTTTATCATTCACTACAAAACTGGGACCACAATCTCTGATCCATGAATCATCATTGGACATTTCTACCACACGTACTTCAGCAGGTAACATATTGCGGGCATTTGCGAATTGTCCGCGATTAACGCCCATCGTAACGGGAGCGAAGCGACTGATCGCTTCAGCTATTCTTACAAAAGCTTTCTGCGCCGGTTTGCCACCGTCACGCCAGTTGTCTGGGCGCTCAGGCCACAACATCCATATCTTTTCCTGTGGTTCATATTCTCCAGGCATCCTAAAATTGTCTGCCTTGGGAGTACTGTTAATTCTCTTTGCCATTTTTTCCCTCCTAAATTTATTGTCTATGACATATAAAACTTTGAAATTAATAGTTTTATTAAAATTTTCTCCATACATAAACTGATGGTCATGTTTCAAGCAGATCGGAAATCTTCTTATCCTTCCTATTCATTCTCAATTTGTCTATCGAGGTTTTAGAGACATCCTCGGGATCAAAATTTGGTTGTAAAGATTTATTGAATGATATATGTTCGTAATCATACTTTAGTCTGGTAATGTGTTTGTATAACAAGACTTCAAGTACAGCGATCATGCTACAACGTGAAGTAACATCATTGCCATGTATATTAATTTCATCAGCAAAAATATAAAAATTCAGGTCGCTTAAATTTTGGATGACATTATTGTCCGATCTCGTGATAGAAACAATAGTGGGCATAGCTACACTAAGAATTTTCTCCATATAAGAAACAATTATTGTATTGTTACCGGAGTAGGATAAAACAAGTATCATGTCTTCGCGCTTTATACGACGCATCAAGGAATAAAGCTCATAATCATGTTCTATTTGTTCCGCGTCATAACCAATTGCTTTGAGTAAGTGACATACATAAGACGCTACTTCCCTACTAAATCCTTGACTAAGGAGAAAAATACGAGGGTAACGACTCATTATTTGATCAAAGTGCTCCAGTTTGTCACTATCAATGGTCAATACTTTAATAGCTTCAATAATATTCTTGAGGTAGCTGTTATAGTAAGAGCTTTCATGAACAACATCCGGGATCAATGGCTCATACGAGGTAATTTCACTCCCGCTTATCGACACCTTAAAGTTATTCCAATTTTCATAACCCAGCTTAGATACATAGCGTAAAACTGTTGCGGTAGAAACATAATTAACTTTAGCAAACTGGCGGATAGTCATCTCTTTAACTAAGTGCATATTGCGTAAAGTATAGTTAAATAGCTCTCTTTCCATATTGCTGAGACGAGTCAATTTCTCTTGGTCAAGATCAAAAAAATTCACTTTACTTCATCTCCTATCATCTCCTAACTGTAACTTTGTACTTTAAAACCGAAGCTT
>DUNL01000062.1 GCA_012839385.1 Clostridiaceae bacterium | reverse complement strand
TAAGCTTTGGAGAACTAGTAGAAGCCGCATACCCAGAAGCGATGGAATACATACCGGCACAGGCTCTGCAAAATATGTATAAAACCAAGGTTATTTGGCCAAACCAGGATACTCCTTCTAGTACAGAATCAACTACAATATAAGATAATATTATGGAATGGTATTAGATAGGAAGGGTGGTGATTCTTGTAAACGAATAAAAGGGTTCGCTACAAATTTATTTTGATAGGAGGTGACGACGATGAAAGGTACGAGAACGATAATCTTAATTACAATGCTCTGTGTATCGTTACTTACGGCATCTGTTGCTTTTGCTCAAAACAATGCAATATCCGAAGGCGGACGTTTTAAAGCAATTGCTAACGAAAAACAACTTGAAACACTAAATCGTTTGTATAATACCGACATAAGTTTTGGAGAACTAGTAGAAGCCGCATACCCAGAAGCGATGGAATACATACCGGCACAGGCTCTGCAAAATATGTATAAAACAAAGGTTATTTGGCCAAACCAGGATACTCCTTCTAATACAGAATCAACTACACAACAAGCAGATGTAACTCCGCAACAAGTTATATTAGTTGGTCACGAGTCAAACATTAGTCCAGGTCAAACCATTGACTTTGACTCTGGTAGTCGTGTTTGGCTCCCATATCCGACCTACAAGATTCCTTATATGTCTGTATTGTCAACTTTGGAGCGTGAAGGTGTAGGGATTGTGGCTTCAGCTTTTGAGATTGACACAAATACAAATGCGGTATCTGCATCAAGTAGCTACCGTAATCCTGCATCAGACAAATACCGAACGGTAGGCTATCATAACGGAGATTACCCACCCAATCATGTTCCGCAGAGTTATTCCACAGTAACTTCTACGTCCTGGAAACAAGCTCCATAATATTATGGGTTTACCGCCACGAATGGATATATTGATAAATTATCCATTCGTGGATTTTATTAGAACATTTCAATTTTTTGAACAAACAGAGGGAGGATGATCTTGAATTGAACTTTGGCATTTCGTTCAATTGGTCGTTAGCAGTTTTTTTTATAATATTATGTTTGTTTTTATCAGCCGTTTTGCTTTATAGTCGTTCCAGGCAGATTCATTCCATATTATTTTGGATCGTTAGTATTTTCGTTGCAGTTATGGTTTCATATGTACTCTCTTTGCTGATATAACCAGTGTTACACCCTATTCTGTATTATCGTAGTTATATTCACCGCTGTTTTTTTGGTTAGTTGCGGAATAAGCCAAACCTGCAAGCAAGAGGGTAGTTTGCTGCCTGGCTTACCCCTGCCGCTCACAGACCTGGTATTCACTGCTCCAGCGACAGCGCCCTTTCCACAAAGCCTCAGTCCGCGCCGGCTCCCGCCGGGTCGATCTTATTCTTACCGCCGTACCCATGGGGTTAAACCCTGAGGAGATTTGTCCTGTGTTGGAAATGGCGTTAAGTGCATAGCTGAAATGTTATTTTAAATATTGCGAATCCGGCTTAACAATGTAATCTCAATCTAGTTGTAATTCATAGCGAGAGATAGCCTTTCACAATTGAAGAGGAAAGAGAAATGATTACTGTGTCCCGCAACAGTTAATGATTGTCTTACACAATCCGGTATTCGTTACACTGATCATTTGATTGCCAGAGAGAAAATATCTACCCCTGAAAGAATGAATGTGACACTAAGCTGTCACAGCAGTTTGCTATCACTATTAACTGAGTTAAACTGTTTTGATTCTCTTTGAAAAGAGAAAAGAAGTATAGTATCGCAAGATTCTTAAGGCTATGGGATAAATAAGATATTTATTACCCTTGCTATAGCGAAGTCAGTGATTAGCTTGGGACGGATAGGGCAGGGGAAGGTACTTAATAGGTAATCATTGAAGATCAAACAATTCGTTGATATTCGACAAATGTCGGGTGGTAACCGGTACCTTTGCGCACAGTGGCAGAGGATAAAGATAAACAGCGATATCAATATC
>DUNL01000056.1 GCA_012839385.1 Clostridiaceae bacterium | reverse complement strand
TTATAATTAAAATCTTCAACGTCGAATGGGTCATCTACTCCTTCTTTATCGCTCTCAGGCAGTTTAAGTTGATAATTCGCTGTATATTTCATCTACGCTTCCCTCCTTTAGCGTACTGTATTTAACTCCTTTTAAAGTATCGTAAGTTAATCTCAGCCTCACATCAGCACCCAGCCACGCTTTTATCCGTCTGTTAGCTTTCAATAACTGATACAATGGGCTTTGCCTGTTTCCTGCATCAAATTTACGGCTTTCGTTATTTAGCCTTATGTCGATTTCATTCGCGGATATATTTCCAACCGGCAAACTGCCTTGACTTACTTCTCTTTCCTCAAGTAGGTTAATGCTGATGATGTCGTCGAAGTAAGTCAAGGCAGTTTGCCGGTTGGAAATATATCTGCAAATGAAATCGACATAAGGCTAAATAACGAAAGCAGAAAGTTTGATGTAGGGAATAAACAAAGCCCGCTTTATCAACTTTTAAAGGCAAATAGACGGATTAAGGCGTGGCTTGGCGTGAAGTACTGGGAAGTAAGAGATTAAAAGGAGAGTGATATTTTATGGCAATGTCAGAAAATTATAGAAACGCAATAGCAAATCACGGTGGTAGCTTAATCAAATATATCGGACTGGTAAACGCTTCGGGCGTAGAAATATCTGGCGGCGGCTACGCACGTAAAGCCGTCACGTGGACAGCGGCAAGCGGCGGCACAATTCGCCCTAACGCTGACCTTGTGTTCGACGTTCCCGCAGGTGCAACTGTTGCAGGGTGGCGTGGCTTTAGTGCGGCTACAACCGGGACAAATTACGGCGGCGAAGATTTAACTGCGGAAACATTTGCGGGTGCAGGACAATACAAGCTACTGGCGGCGAATACTGGGATATTGCATAACAATGCGTAAGGAAGTGAGTAATAATGTTAAAAGCGGCTAATAATGCTCAATCTACACTAGCACAGGCGATTACTGCAACGGCTACGAGTTTTAGCGTTATCGACGGTTCGTCATTTCCAGATGGGAACTTCCTCATATCGGCTGATGATGAAATTATGCTTGTCGGCACGAGGAGCGGCAATACGTTCTCGAGCGTCACACGAGGCCATGAGGGCACAACGGCGGCGGCTCATGCGAGCGGTACGGCGGTAGAGAATAGATTTACAGCGGGAACTTATACGCAGTTGGTGGAGGCGATAGGGAACAATGCCAAATATAAAAATGGTTCTGGCACATTTACAGCTAACGAAACAACTTATACTGTCACAGATGCTTTTATCACCGCTAATACTTTGGTTATTGTAAGCCCCACTTCAGAAAAACTTGGTTCTTGGACAGTTGCTTCTACGAATGGAAGTTTTACGATAACTTCCGATGCGACAGAAACAACAGCAGTAACCTTCGATTGGGGGGCTATGAAATGAGGGGGCTAGTACACCAAGAAGGTAAGAAATCAGGAGGTGGAACTTCTGTTTCGCCTAAAGACATAAACTTCTATGATTATGACGGCACTATTGTTGCATCGTGGACTTTGGTAGAACTTACAAGTGCAACGGAACTACCAGCAAGCCCAACACATGACGGCTTGACTGCACAGGGTTGGAATTGGACACTTGCTGACCTTAAAACTGAAAATGCACCGATGAATGTTGGGCAGATGTATATCACCAGCGATGAGAAAACGCACTTAACAATTACAATAGCCGAATTTGGCAGAATGGTTGTACCACTTTATTTTAGCCAAACAGTAGCAAACGGAGTAACTATTGATTGGGGCGATGGCTCCCAAACACAAACACTTACGGGAACTGGCAACAGAAACACTACACACACCTACGCCACACCTGGCACTTACGACATCACATTGGATGTGGCAGAAGGTTGCGAGATGAAATTAGGCAATGGTTCGTCATCCTATTGCGTGTTGGGTGCAACGAACAACGCAGGGCGAGTGTACTGTAATATGTTGCAATCGGTAAGAATTGGTAGTCGTGCAGGGATAAGTGCCTATGCGTTCTACAACTGCTATTCACTTGCATCAATCACAATCCCAAGCAGTGT
>DUNL01000290.1 GCA_012839385.1 Clostridiaceae bacterium | reverse complement strand
GTGTCCTTGATCGCTACACCGTCAATATTAGTACCGCCCATATCAATACCTAGTATCACAGATTTCCTCCTCATATAGTCTTTTTTTGTGACTTATCCGGTCGCTTTTTGTCGCAGTTTATAGTCAAGACTATATGAGGAGGAAATCTGTGATACTAGGTATTGATATGGGCGGTACTAATATTGACGGTGTAGCGATCAAGGACACAAAGGTTGTTAAATCAGTTAAATCGCAAGTAGACAGGAAAGATTTTTTTGCCAGTCTCTGGCATTGCCTGACAGAATTACTGACCGGTCTGGATAAAGAAAAGATTAGACGCATTCATCTCAGTACGACAATTTCCACTAACGCTATTGTTGAAGGCAAAGTCTCAGAAGTAGGTTTGATCCTACAGACCGGACCCGGTTTAAATTGGCAATATGATCGGATGGGAAACTTTGTGGAATATATTTCCGGCAGTGTTGATCACCGTGGCAAAATTGTGCAAGGAACAGATCAAGAGGAACTTGACGAGATTAAGAGCCGGTTTAAACAAGGCGGGGTAGAAGTTTTGGCGGTGGTCAGCAAATTTTCAACCAGAAATCCTGAAGTAGAACAACAGATCAGAGAGCACTTTGCTGATAACTATAGTGATATTACCCTGGGACATAGCCTTTCCGGGAAACTTAATTTCCCCAGGCGAGTGCGTACGGCGTATCTCAATGCCGCAGTAGGCAAAACCTTTAGACAATTCGCCATCAATATGAAAAAGGCCCTGGAGCGAGAGAATATTACCGCGCCGGTCTATATTTTAAAAGCGGACGGAGGTACGATTGATCTGGAGGGCGCTATCGCCAAGCCTGTCGAGACGATTTTGTCAGGACCCGCTGCCAGTTTCATGGGTATGATGGCCCTCGCGGCTGATGATACACAGGATCGTTGTTTGCTGGATATCGGCGGTACGACGACCGATTTGTTTTTTCTGATTGATGGCAGCCCTGTCTTTGAGCCGGGGGGCATTGAGATAGACGAAAGAAAAACCTTGGTGCGCGCGATCTTTAGTACTTCTATCGGCCTAGGGGGAGATAGTTATGTCCGCTTTGAAGATGGTAGCTTAAAGATTGGACCACAAAGACTGGATAACGCGGTTGCTTATGGTGGTAAATACCTAACGCCGACAGATGCTCTACTTTATCTGGGGGCGCTGGGTGGAGACTACCCGGAGCGGAGCAAAGAAGCCCTGGAAGATATGGCGAGACAAAATAATGTGGAGCCAGGGCAACTAGCTCAGGAGATTGTTGACTTAATGTGTCAGACTATTGCCGATACATGTGACAAAGTCTTAAAAAAGTTAAATGCCAGCCCTGTTTATACCATCAGGGAACTGTTACAGGATAGAGTGATTAAACCACAGGCAGCGACGGTCATAGGAGGTCCGTCCGAGGCGCTGGCGAAATATCTGGAGCGGACATTGTCAATGCCTGTTAGTTATACCCAATATTATGAGATTGCCAACGCCATAGGCGCCGCTTTGGCCAAGCCGACTATAGAAATTAATTTGCTCGCTGATACTGAGAGAGGTATTCTTACTATTCCCGAACTCGAAATATATGACCAAGTGGGCAAGAATTATACTTTGAGTCAGGCGCGCAGACTGGCGTTAACAGAGGTGAAGCGGGCAGGCCAAGCCCTGGGTCTAAGTGAGGAACAGCTTGAGGCGGAGATTGTGGAAGCCAATAGCTTTAACATGGTTAGTGGTTGGTTCCGAGTCGATAAGAATATTCGGGTGCGAGCGCAGATTAAGCCGGGACTTTTGGCGACTCTACAACCGGAGTTGGCGCAGCGGACTGAAGGATGACGCGTTCGTCACATTATCGAAGTAGAGGGTAGAGCTTAGGAAGTAGAGGAGAGACATGCAAGCCAAGAACAAACTGGGATTGATATTTTTTCCGGCCTTTGATTGGGCTATTTCAGCGACGCATCCGGAGCGCGAGGAGCGGCTTTTATACACGCAGGATCAGATTTTAGAGGAGGGTATTAGCGATATCGCCGGTATTGACTTTATTAATCCGGGTTTAGCGACAGAACACGATATCAGTCGCGTTCATTTTTGCTATCCGGATGTAAATTCGCTATTAACTGAATCGCATTTTATTGCCGCCGGAGGTGTAATGAAAGCCTTTGACACAGTCTGCTCCGGTAACTCCGATAAGGCTTTCGCTCTGATCAGACCACCCGGACATCATGCCCAGCGTGTAGTTTATGGTGATCGCGGCTTTTGTATTATCAATACGGAGGCCGTGGGTCTGGCCTATGCCCGCCACAAATATGGTGACAAGCGGGTGGCGATTATAGATACGGACTGCCATCACGGCGACGGTACTCAGGATATATTCTGGAACGATCCTGATACTTTGTTTATATCCTTTCACCAGGACGGACGGACTTTGTATCCCGGTACCGGCTCGGCGAAGGAGCTGGGCGGCCCGGGAGCCTTCGGTTACAATATTAATATTCCACTCCCGCCCAACACGGGAGACGAAGGATTTCTCTATGTGCTGGAGCATGTGGTAATGCCGATTCTTGATGAATATAAGCCGGATTTGATCGTCAATTCGGCAGGTCAGGACAATCATTATACTGACCCTCTGACCAATATGAACTTCTCGGCCCAAGGCTATGCCGCTCTTAACAGCAGACTGGATCCGGATATCGCTGTTTTGGAAGGAGGCTACTCGATTCAGGGCGCCTTACCCTATGTTAATACCGGGATCGTTTTAGCTATGGCCGGCCTGGATTATTCCGGGGTCTACGAGCCGGACTATGACCAAGGCCTCTGGCAACAATCGAAACATGTCTCATCTATGGTGCGCAGAATCGCGGAATCTGTCTATGAGAACTGGCGCCGCAGAGAAAAATTAGCGGCCCGCTACCTTTCTAAACGTGACGTCATTACAAGAAGGCGTAATGTCTATTATGATACGGCAGGCATTATGGAATCACAAGTGCAAACATTCAAGGTCTGTGCCCACTGTCCCGGTGTCGACTATGTGGAATCAAGCAATGACAGAGGGGCCAGCCTATTGGGGGTTACCATCCCGCGCCAAGCCTGTTCCACCTGTCAGGAGGAAGGGTACAGACTATATGAAGGCGCGAAAGGGGTAGCCAGGCGCTATCTTCAGGATCGCCCCAGCGATCAATACTTTGCCGACGAAGGCGTGAAGGATTGAACAGATGAAAGTCGTAGTAATCAACGGAACTGAAGTACGAGGCTGCACCTATAATATCAAGGAGATATTCCTTAAGAATCTCGCGGGCGACAATGAGATAACTGAATTTTATCTGCCGCGAGATAATCCCCATTTCTGTATGGGTTGTAAAAACTGTTTCTTCACGGGAGAGGCGGATTGCCCACATGTGGATACGGTAGGACCTATCTGGCAGGCGTTGGTAGAATCAGACCTTATCGTCTTCGCTTATCCGGTCTATGTTCTCAGGACCACAGGTCAGGTCAAGGCCTTGCTTGATCATTTCGGTTGTCGCTGGTTGGTACATCGACCGGAACCGGCCATGTTTTCTAAACGTGCCGTAATATTGACGCAGAGTATAGGAGCGCCAAACAGGGCAGCGCAAAAGGATGTTAAGACCAGTTTGAGCTGGTTGGGTGTGACGAGTATTAAATGCTTAGGTATGGGCATGATAGAAGGCGTGATCTGGGAAGAGCTGTCGGAAGCCAGAAGAGCGAAGATTGAGACCAAGGTAGCGAGATTCGCTCGCGGAATTAAGCCCACAGAACAGGGCAGAAAAGGCCTGCTGGTCAGGATGAAATTTCAATTGTGCAAGCTAATGCAGAGAAGAGTCCTGAAAAAGGGGATTCCCTCTCTGGATGTTGATTACTGGATCGAGAAAGGTTGGCTCAAGTGTACCTGAGGCTAAATCGTTGAACCGGGAGTTCGTTTGGAAGTATCATAGCCCAAAGCCACAAGATTGTTGCCCTGGAATTTAAAAGGCTTAATAATATCTAGTTGCAACTTTTCATGGGCGCGTAAAGACCTGCCGTTAATCGTGTTGATGAAAGTAACCAGCACCGGATAGCGTTGACTCATTTCGCGACGAGAAGTCTCGAACAGATTGGGGAAGACTCCGGTGGAGCGATATTCCTTGTCTACCGCGACCGGACCGTACTGATAAGAATTCTCAGTGTTTAACTGACGACCCAAGTAAACCATATTCTGCAGATCATCAATCATCACTTGGAATAAAGGCCATTGGGCCCAGAACTGCCAGGAAGCCGCGGTGGCGTAACCCACAACTTTGTCGCCATCGAGAGCGATGGCAACGCCGGCTTCATCTTCAATCAGTGATTGAAGTCGTACAGCGTTAAAATAAGTAGTAACAAATCCGTCCGCCCGGTCTTCTTCCGCGATCGAATTGATATGGTATTTTTGTTGTAGTTTCTCAATTTGGGGTATATCCGCGAGCGTAGCTAATCTGTATTCCATATTCATTCTCACTTTCCGTAAACTATAATAAATGCTATAAAACCGTTCTCCGTTCAAGCTTTGTCTTCAATCCCTTTACTTGTATCGATTTGATCTTCTCAGCTCAGGAACTATTTTAGCTTTCCGGACGGGTTTAGGCTACTACAAAGGCTCACCAACTTTAACTAAAATTTACTTGCCAAATATGTACTACTGTACTATGATACTAATACAATGATACAAGGAGGGGGCCGTGAGCTATCAATTTTCACATGAGATACCAATATATTTGCAGATCATGGATATCTTCCGGGATCGGATACTATCCGGGCAGTTGTCACGGGGAGATCAGTTGCCCTCAGTCAGGGAAGTAGCCATGGAATATGGTGTTAATCCTAATACGGTACAAAAAGCTTTTTTTGAGATGGACCGTTCAGAACTGACACAAAGTGAGAGAACAGCGGGACGCTTTGTTATCGCGTCTGATGAGTTAATAGATACATTACGCCAAGAGCAGTCGCAAGTCGCCTTACGAGATTTTATCCAGAGAATGAAAGGCCTGGGAATAACTTGCGAAAAAACTTTGGCTTTGATCGAGAAGGGATGGAAAGATGAATAGTGTTGTAGAAGTAATCGGGCTAACGCGCAACTATGGCAAAAGTAAAGGCATTGAGAATATCTCATTCACTCTACATGAAGGAGAGATAGTGGGCCTTCTGGGACCCAATGGTTGCGGCAAGACCACTCTGATCAAGAGTATCATGGGCTTGTTACAACCTGACAGTGGGAGCGTCACCATTAGAGGGCAAAGACCTACCGCGGCCTACGACCAGATATCCTATCTACCGGAAAACACTTATCTTGGCAGTTGGATGACCATGCGAGAAGCCCTGAGAATATTTGTTGATTTTTACCGGGATTTCAACCGCGATAAAGCTCTGCAGATGATGACGGAGTTTGCCCTTATGCCGGATCAACCTCTGAAAAACATGTCCAAAGGTATGCAGGAAAAAGCGAATCTTGCCTTAGTTATGAGTCGCGATGTACCGTTTTATATATTGGATGAACCGATGAGCGGCATTGATCCGGCGGCGAGAGAGACGATTCTTAACGGCATCTTAACTAATTACAACCCGGGGAGCGTTCTATTACTGAGTACACATTTGGTCAGCGATGTAGAGATGCTATTTGATCGGGTTATCTTTATGGACTACGGCAATATTAGAATGGATCGCTCTGTAGAGGAGCTGAGAGCCACGGAGGGCAAGAGCATAGACGGCTTTTTCCGTGAAATCTACGCGCCGACAGGAGGACAAAATGTTAGGTAAATTAATCAAACTCGATCTAAGAACATACCGAGCTCAACTTAAATGGGTTTTACCGATCTACGGCCTACTGCTTTTAAGCTCGCTGATTGTGAAAGGTCTGGGAATTCCCTATCTCGGTGAGATTGCCCATGCGTTTTCAATCATAGGCACTGTATTGGTCATACCGGCCGCTTTAATCCTCGGTTTGATTCACTATTATCGGCACTTTTACACCAATCAGGGTTATCTCACACATACCTTACCTGTAACCGCGAGTCAGCGTTACCATAGCAAGTTTGTCAGCGGTTTTATCTTGTATCTCTTGGCTACAGTGATTACATTCTTCGGTGTTAATATCGCGGTACTGGCTAAGAGCTTAGGTTCAGGCCAAGGTTTTAGCGCCCTCGGCGACATGTATACCACTATGTTTGCCTGGCACGATAAAGTCGGTTTCAACCCGATTTGGATCTGGCTCTTATTACTGGTATTCTGGTTTTTCATATATCTCTATTTTTTCGCTATCTACAGTTTCAGTATTAGCGTCGGTATGGGGCGTCGCCTGGCGAGATTCGGTGTCGGTGGACCGATTCTAGTTTATATCGTCCTTTATATTTTTTATCAGATTACAGCTTTGCTGGCCTTTTTGTTCTTGCCTCTCAGTCTACGCCTGCAAATTGATATGACCGCGATAACTGAGAATATTACAACCTACAGTGATGTAGTAAAGCTTAGTCTGGTCAACAGTATGCCCATTAAACGTTTCGTTGAGCTGGGTATGATGGGGAGCAAATTCGGTGATGATGTGCCGCCGGAAATAGTCTTTGGCAACGGAGGATATATCGACATCGGGCTGGGGATTTTCCTAGTTATGTTAGCCGTCATTATCTTTAGTTATTTCTTCACTAAGTATAGGCTCTCGCGAGTTGATTTGCGCTGAGACCACTGACCGCAGGAATTGTCTATTTGTGGCCGGGCTTGTCCCGGCCCTGTTATATCTATTCCCTTGGGCGAGCAACTTTCTCAGCTGTAGCCTCTAGTGGTAAAATGATTAAAATATCAGGGGGATCGTTATGGCGCAACAAACCGGAGACAATACAAGCGATAACAATCGCTCACAATCTAATAAGAATAAGACGCTATTTGTCGACGAAAGCGATCAGGGTAGACTGGAGATCCGGCTAAGTGACGGCCCTTCCGAGGATAGGCAACAGTACTTTCACACTTCAGAGGTAACCCCGGAAAAAAACTCACGCGCAGGGATCACACTGATTATAATTGTCCTCTTTATGACACTTTTGCAAGAGTTTTTGGGCTCATCCTGTTTCTATGTAGCGGTCTTTGGCATTCCTTGCGCCGGTTGTGGCAGTTCGCGCGCGATTGCCCTCATACTGCAGGGTAAATTTAGCGCGGCCTTAAAAATGCATCCGCTGATTTTCCTTACTTTAGCCCTGATAATAATAATTCCGGCCTTTCTCGCCCTTCGTTATTATCTGGAGAAGAAAAGACGTAAAAAATGGAAGCCCTTACCTCAACGCTTTATGAGCTTATTTTTTGTTTCTTTGTCAGCTCTCTATATTATTGTCTATATCTATAGGATGATACGCTTTTTCCCCCATACGGAACCGATGCTATACAATCCCCATTCAATATTAGGAAAGATCATAGCGTTTTTTCGTAGCCTGATCACAGGAGCGTAAAGCCTGACAGAAAAAACGGGGTGGTTGTAATTGCTACTTAACAGCCACCCCGTCATTGTCTATACAATTGTCTCGGGAATTAAATTCTATCCCGAGCGGTCAGGTTTATTCAGTAATGATTAATTACCACCCTGATAGAGTGAATTTAATCTGGTTTGTACATCGTACTGCATCATGAATACACCAATGCCCAGAAAGATCGATAACAAGACCCAGACCAAAAATTTGCTGTTGGTGATGATGCCACGCTTTTTGTCGATTAATACAATAGCGTTGTCAATCTGCGACATAAGGATGAACTGAAAAATCATGCAACAAAAGGTTCCCACCACCGCGTAGATCGGCTTTGTAGCTTCATATCCCAGCACTGAATTGATTTCTTCAGAAATCGTGTACATCCACCAGATGGCATAAATACCGCATGTCACGATACTAAGCAAAATTACCATACCGGGCTGTCTAACCACACCTTTAAATCCTGTTAGCGGCGCGTCGGCTTGAGGGGGGTAAGGACCTTGCTGATGGGGAGGATGCTGCTGATACTGCTGGTATTGCTGCTGTTGCTGTTGTTGCTGTTGCTGGTATTGTTGATATTCATATCAGCAGCCGCAACAACAGC
>DUNL01000170.1 GCA_012839385.1 Clostridiaceae bacterium | reverse complement strand
TTGATGCTGTGCACTTTTTTAAAGCACGGTAAACAAGTGTTACTACTATAGTCTTATATAGTCTTAAGCCAAGAGTCCTGTTAATGGGTATATTCGCCATATTTCCTAAAATTCCTCCTTCATCCAGGTAAAATTTATTAGATATTTTTAATTCTGGCATTTATGTTCCTCCTGGCACCCCATTATGATCATCCGCCGGGAATGCCCACCCTTTTACCCGTGACTTCAGTCGTGGGAGTACGTCAACTGCCGGCAAACAGATAGATGCTTCCTTCAGCACGAGCAATAGAAGAACATTTGTACCCATAAAAAAGGAGCCAGTTATTTTTTTACAACTGGCTCCCTTTTACTTATTCACGCAGCTTAATCTTCTTTCTCATCCCTGGCTTTGCGCACGATAGCTATCGCACAATCCGGGCAGACCTGTTCACAGATGCGGCAGGCCTTGCACTTCTCCGGATCCGCAACTACCGTAGGAGTGCCGTAGACACCCAGTTCATCTGACCAGCTTAAGGCCTCTTCCGGGCACTTCTCCCGGCAGAGTCCGCAGCCTTTGCAGAGCCCGGGAAAGATGCAGAACAGCGCTTTCCCTTTGTGAACATCTTTTTCTATAAACTTTATGGCTGTTTTCTCCATTGATCAGGCCACCCCCGTTCCTGCAACCATTTCATAGCCCCTCTCCAGGGCTTTAAAGTTCATCTCCCGGAGCTTGGGGTTCTGTTCGAATTTATAGCCCAGCTTTTTCTCGATGGCCTCTTTTGCCTTCTCTAAGGTCACCACATGGGTGGCACCGATGACCGCTCCCATGATCAATATATTGAACACCCGCGGGTGCAGTTCTTTATTGGCTGTTTCCAGGGCGGGAATTGCCAGAACCCGTTGGGCGTTTTCCGGCAGGTCATCTTCCACACCCTCAATTCCTGCATCATAGATAAACACTGTCTGGGGCCCCGCGTACATCCCCACACGGCGGACGGCCCGGTCGCTCAAGGCGATGACGATATCACCGGTTTTGAATTTCGGTGCCCCGATCTTTTGATCTCCGATCTGCACAAAGGCGATGGATACTCCACCCCTCTGTTCCACCCCGAAGTTGGGAATATAGAGGATCTCTTTGCCCTCCATGGCTGCAGCCTCGGTCAGGATCATGGCCACTGACTGCACACCCTGGCCACCTTCACCAGCTAATGCGATCTTAACAGCTTTGTCCATTCCTATCCCTCCTTACCTGTTGGTGTTTTGAGTTCACCAGGAGGATATTGTTTCGTCATCTCGTTCTCGAGAAATGCCCAGGTTTGTTCGGCATTGGTGCGCCAGTTTGTAGGGCAGGTGGAAAGGGCCTCTACAAAGGAGAATCCCCTCCCGGCTATCTGGTTTTCCAGGGCTTTCTTGATGTATTCTTTCAGCTTGCGGAATCTGGCCACGCTCCCCCGGGCCACATAGGCGCCATCCTGGGAGATGGCTGATACCATCTCAGGACCCATCATGGGGTAGCCGGCTTCAAGTACATCCCTGCCGTAAGGGGTGGTTTCTGTTTTTTGGCCAGGCATGGTAGTGGGGGCCATCTGTCCGCCGGTCATGGCGTAGTTGGTGTTGTTCACTAAAAGCACTGTGATCTTGTCATCTCTGGTAGCGGCATTGACCAGGTGCTGGGAGCCGATGGCGTATCCCCCTCCATCACCCATATAGGCCACAACGATCAGTTCGGGATTCGCTCTTTTGATCCCCACCATCACTGGGGTTGTTCTCCCATG
>DUNL01000140.1 GCA_012839385.1 Clostridiaceae bacterium | reverse complement strand
TAATTACCTCCCGTTTCAAGCGTTAAAACTCTAATATCCAAATCAGATATTTCTTGCCCCTGGATGATTTCTTGTATTTCACGTTCTGATAATCCGATTCCCTGTTCCTGGTTTTCTTTTATTATCAGAACGTGAAATACAAGAAATCATCCAGGGGCAAGAAATATCTGATTTGGATATTAGAGTTTTAACGCTTGAAACGGGAGGTAATTAGCCATGACAGATTTTGAAAAGTGGAACGGCCGTTATAAAAAGCACTGGTGTACCAAAGAACAATTGCAAATGCTGGTGCAGTTAGGAGTGCTGACTGAAGCGGAATATGAGGAAATCACAGGAGAACCATATCCGAGTTAAGACGCATAAGGACAAAACTGTAACGGACGGATAACCCCGGGAGGGGTTTTTATTATGCCCTTCCCCGGGGAAACAGAAAGGAGGTAATTCTATGCGACCGACAATTTATTATCGTTGGTGGTGGCTGATGCGGGGGGATGATGTAACCTACCTGCAGCAGCAACTCGCCGCCAAGGGGCACAACCCCGGCACCATTGACGGCATTTTCGGGCCCAAGACCCGGGACGCCGTGTTGGCATTCCAGCGGGCGGTCGGGATAGGTGTGGACGGCATAGTGGGCCCCGAAACTTGGGGGGCAATTGAGGCAAAAGTCCAGGACCCAGGGGAGGGCCTCAATTATATCAAATTCACCCGGGGGCGGACGGAATATTACCTATTGAAGGCGGAAAAAAACAAAATTAAAGTGGACATTTTGGGCGAACCGCGGAAACTGCAAAAACTTTCCTCTATGGCTAAGGGTTACCGGGCCGCTATATCTGGCATGTTCTTCTACAACACCGCTCCGATTGGGACCTTGCTCCGGGACGGCTGGACGTGGACAACAGAGCATCCAAATTACTGGACAGTGGACCTGGACAATTGGAAACTGTACGAAAAGGGTTTCTCGGCCATTACCTTACTGAGAGAAGGGGTTAAGAACTGCATTTCCGGCCAGCCCAAACTCCTGCCGTCTACCCACAGGCCCGATAGTGCTTCTTTAGAAGGTAGAGGCCCTCGGTGTGCTTTGGGCTGGAACGCCGGGAAAATCTTTGCCCTAGTGGCTGACGGCCGTAGTTCTGCCAGCGCCGGAGCAACTTTTCCAGAAATGGCCCAGGTGTTGAGAGAGCTAGGTGCCACCTATGCCCTAGGGCTAGATGGCGGTGGAACAGCCCAAATGATATATAACGGCAGGACTGTAAACAATCCCAGCGATGGCAGGGAGCGGCCTATGCCGATGGGGCTGGGGTTTAAAATGAAGTAGGGGAGGATAGCAGCCATGGATAAAGCAAAATGGACAGCCGCCATAGTGGGCGGGACAATAACCGCATTGCTGGGGGGCTGGGATATTATGCTGCAGGTGCTTGTGGGATTTGTGGTTGCGGATTATATTACTGGGTTGATTGCAGCTTGGTATGAAAAAAAGCTCAACAGTGATGTAGGCCTTCGTGGTATAGCCAAGAAGGTTCTTTTATTTGTGCCCGTTGCTATTGGCTTTTGGTTAGATCAGATACTTGGCCAAGAAATACTTAGGAATCTATCTATATGGTTCTACATAGCAAATGAAGGCCTTAGTATTTTGGAGAACTTAACAACAGTTGGTGTCCCGTTCCCGCCAGCCCTAGCAGATGCACTTGAACAATTGAAAGCAAAGGAGGAGAGCCATGCAGAATAAACTAAAAGACTTGGCCCAAAAATTAGCCGATTTAGCAGCGGAATATACTCCTCACATACAAACACTAGGGAAGGGTATAAACGACGTTAATTTGGCCCCAAATTTCAAGCTGCGGGAATTTGAGTGCAAGCATTGTGGAACCGTGAAGATAGACCCGGAGCTGGTTAGACGGTTGCAGGTTATGAGAGATGAAATCGGCAAGCCGATTATAATCAACTCTGGCTATCGTTGCCCCGAGCATAACCGAGCCGTCGGAGGTGCGGCTGGGAGCCAGCATTTGTACGGGACAGCCGCGGACATCGTTTGCCCAGGGGCCTCTATCCAGCAAGTCCGGCAGGCGGCGGAAAAACATTTCAAAAACGGCGGAATCGGGCGGTACAACACCTATACCCACGTTGACACCGGCCCGAAAAGAAGATGGACAGGCTGATTAAGCGAACCATTGTTTGTAAACCGCCAGGGCTGGAAATTCCGGGGTG
>DUNL01000233.1 GCA_012839385.1 Clostridiaceae bacterium | reverse complement strand
GTAGTGCAGCAAGCAGAGCGAGAAGAACGAGTCAGGTAAGGCAAGCTCGTACTACAGTAAGTAGGGCTAGGCAAACTAGTAGAATTGGTCGAGCCGGTAGTGCAGCAAGCAGAGCTAGAAGGGCCAGAAGAATTGGTAGAGTAAGTCGAGCCGGTAGTACAGCAAGCAGAGTCAGAAGAACGAGTAGATTTGCTAAAGCAGGCAAGGCAAGTCTTATTAGCCTGGCGGGATTAGCCGGGGCTATGGAAAAGGCCGGGAGATTCGGTATAGCAGGAAAAGCAGGTATATCGGGATTGTCCGTAGCTAGCAGAGCCGGTATATCGGGTATCTCGGGAATGGTTGGGTCAGCGAATAAAGTAGGAATAGCTGGGATAGCAGGTAGAGCAGGGAGAATAGCAGGTAGGAGTCTGGGCAGGGGCTTGGGCTTAGGTTTAAGTGCTTATGGTATAGCAGAGGGAGATCCCATTGAAATAACCTTGGCCGGGGCAGATGCTATTAAGGGTGGAGTAAAGTTAGCCGGTTTAGGAGCGAATGTATCTAAGGCTGGGGCAAATATTGGTTATCGTATAGGTGGAGGCTGTGCTAAGTTTACCTACCGTCAGGCTTTAAAGGTAGATAATATTATCCTAAATAAAGCAGGGTCAATGACAAAAGCAGTATATACCATAGGCAAAACAGGAGCAAAATATGCTTATCGTATTCCGAAAGTAATAGGTGGATTTGTCTATACTCCAATTAGAGAATCTGCCACGAGAATGGCTTTACGGTTGGCCGGAACCCGTACTTATCGTTTAGCTTCGCGAAGCTATAAGTTATGTCGCAGTACTTATGGTGTATTACGTGCAGGTCCTGTCGAAACAATTAAGGCCGGGGCGAAAGTTAGTTATCGTATAGGTTATGCCAGTGCAAAATTTACCTACCGGCAGGCCATCAGAGTAGATAAATATTTGCTCAGAAAATCACTTAATTACGGTAAAATCAGACAAAGTATGGAAGGGGTTTATCACCTAGGTAAAACGGGAGCGAAATATGCCTACCGTACTCCCAAGGTATTGGGGCACTTTGTTTATAATCCTCTAAAAAGTGCAGGCATGGATATAGTATGGCGAGTACAAGGGACACGTGCTTATCGCCTTGGTTCAAGGGGTTTGCGAGCAGGACAAAAAACAGTGGGAACAGCCAAAGCAGGGGCAAGGGCTACTTATCAGATAGGTAGAGCAGGAGCATTGCGCGCTTATCGTATGAGTACTGCCCCCTTTAGATATGTTAATCGGTGGGCGCAGAGGTCGGCGCGAATAGCTATGAGGGCGATGATGCATTTTGCTAGACTTATAGCGGCTAAAATAGCAGGAGTGTTGATGGCAGTGGCATCGGCAATAATTGCCGCTATCGCTCCTATTCTCCCGATAATCATTGCCATAGTAGCGGTTTTATCTATCATCTTATTACTTTACAGCATAGTAGCCTTAATTTTCCCCACTAATTTTATATTGATTGATCGGGAAGTTTTAATTAATTATATCGAACGGGTGAGGATATATGATAGTGAATTTGTGGAGGGAATCGGACAAATTAAGCAAGAGGCTACCCAAGAATATATATATGCTTGTCCTTCTAGGGATATAAAGGATAGGTGGGGTATTATCGAAAGGGTAAAGCGTCCCAAATATAATGAAGGGATTCATGTAATATATGAAAACATTGAACCTGTTGATGGTCATATCTGTACCGATTGGCATGGAATTATTGCTTTAGCTGCCGTTCTTAATAACCAAAACTTTGAATTTTCTCAAGCTGAACAAGAGCTTATTAGACAAATACATGGAAAATTAAATCGTGTCGAACATGATATGGAAACATTGCCTTGCCCTTGTTATGCGATAGCCCATTACAAGTCAGGTTATTATACCCCCTGTTATGCTTGTGATTATGAGTACCCGGAAACAGACCCTAATTTATCTGATGATGAAAAAGCAGCAAAAGAAGCGGAAAAAGAAAAATTTGAGAACACCATTAAGCCTAATCTTAGCCCTTGTTGTGCCCTACACTGTACTTCTGAGTGGGGATGTTATAATAGATGCTGTTGCCCCGGGCAT
>DUNL01000038.1 GCA_012839385.1 Clostridiaceae bacterium | reverse complement strand
CATATCACGAAAATATTCCGCTATGGTAATACCGGTATAAATAGACGCCTCACGAGCGGCCACGGGCATATCAGAGGTGTTGGCGATCAGAATAGTGCGTTTCATCAAAGGCTCCCCTGTCTTAGGATCTTCTAATCGTGGGAACTCGTTGAGAACGTCAGTCATTTCGTTGCCCCGCTCACCACAGCCGATATAGACAACCACATCCGCCTCTGCCCATTTAGCGAGTTGATGTTGAATAACGGTTTTGCCACTGCCGAAAGGGCCCGGAACAGCGGCAGTTCCACCTTTGGCAACCGGGAAAAATGTATCTATTATACGTTGTCCGGTAATAAGAGGTTCATCAGGAGAAACTTTTTCTTTGTAAGGGCGCCCAATACGCACCGGCCATTTTTGGAGCAGAGATAATTCATGTTTCTCACCCTTCTTATCTTCCAACAGTCCGATCGTATCGGTTATTTTATATTGTCCGCTTTTTAACTCAACAATTGTACCCGCCAGTTGGGGTGGTACCATAATACGGTGTTCTAGCAACTCAGTTTCCTGAACTACACCTAAGATATCGCCCCCTACCACTTCTACTCCGGGTTTAACACTGGCCTCAAACTGCCAGACTTTATCTCTATCCAGAGCATAGGCGAAGGCGCCTCGAGTCACGTTGCTACCCTCGGTTTGTACCAGCTTATCCAAAGGACGCTGCACACCGTCATAGATACTACTGATCAAACCCGGTCCCAGTTCAACAGACAGAGGTGATCCACGCGAGACCACTTCTTCGCCCGGACCCAGGCCGGCTGTTTCCTCATAGACCTGTATTGAAGCTTCATCACCATGCATCTCAATAATTTCACCAACTAATTTCATTGTAGATACTTCAACAACATCGTACATTTCAGCATCACGCATGCCCTTTGCTATGACCAAAGGACCTGATACTTTGATGATTTCGCCTCGACTTCTATTATCCATTGGATCCTCCCAGAACAATCTTATAGATCAGCTAACAGATCAATCCCTGTAGCTTTGAGTACGGAGTTACGCAACTGCTCTTTACCGATATTCGTCTTTTTTACAGCAGAAGGTATTAGTATTACAGATGGTATTAAGTAATTGCGCCTTTCCTCCAGAAATTTTCTAACTTCTATATTATCCGCAGCCGGTTCAGTAATAAATACTATCGCGTACTCTTCATCAATCATAACTTTAAGCGTAGAAAGCACTGTCTCAGGATCGGAAGCCGGTTGCACAGCCATACCCAGAGCGCGGAAACCGATAATACTATCCAGATCACCAATGACACCAACTTTATGCATTAACTACCTCCAGTCAGGATAACTAGTACGACGCAATGCTTTAGCCCTAGTTACAGGTAAGGCGTTACGTAAAACAGAAAGAGCGATACGGATATTTTTCATTTCCATCTCACGGCCAAGAATATACGCTAAGGTCACTTCAGGACCGTTAAGACTCTTCCCACCCTCATGAATATGTCGCATCAAAATTTTGTCTCCCGCGCTACCATATTCGGAAGAGACAGCAAAGTCTCCATAAGTATCAACAAATTTAGCTAAATCAGAATAATAGCCGCGGCTAACTTTTCTTACCAGTTCCCCGGTTTCCATTATCCTGGCTTTCTCTAGCCAATCGTGGGACAACTTACCTGCCGGCAACAAGCTATCAAGAAATAATTGCGGACCAATATTTCTTAGTCTTGACCTCAATAATGTTTCTAAATTAATCAGATCACGCTTAATTTCCAGCCATTCAACTAGCCAGGCATTGTTAAGCTCAAGTGCCTGATCCGCGGCCAAGCTATGCAAACCTCGATCAACGGTCAAATCTATTCTGGCCGCGTCATAACTGGTATTATAGGCCGCTTCCGCCTCGGCGGCTAATTGAGGAATCCAAGCCGGTAGAGCAAAAAAATCATCATCTAGCAGGGCTTGATTTAAACGTTCCGGCTCAACAAGAGAAGGAGTCAACATGAGGTATTTCAACTCAATAAAAGATCTGGGTTGATCTGCCGCCAATCTCTCCTTAAGCAGAGTTTTTAAATTGTGCCCATCCGTAAAGGAGAGCAACAGTTCTCGATAACGGTGATCAGGCGCGATGGCTTGGAAAAGACGATCTAAGTTAATTTTTTCTACCTTCAAAGCAGCTTCAATCTCACCGGACTGGTAACCATATTCCACCAAAACATGAGATATAGCATCTTCATCCGTGGCCATAAAAACGCGATCCAATCCCTCTTGACCTAATAAACTGTTTTCAAGGGCACGGATACGTCCTGTAGCATAGCGCCAAGGCTCAGATTTTTTGTAATTTGTTGCCAATTTCGCCATAATTTATTTTTCTTCAATAAGCTCAGCTACAAAATGTGTTAATTCAGCTCTCGCGTTGCGAATAGCCAAGTCAAAAGTCAGATTATCTTCAATTTTTCCTTGCTTAATGATCAGCCCGGCTATGAAATCCCCGCTTTCAGAGGCAAGACTAAAGGTCTGACCCAACTCTCTAAGCAATTCAGAACCTAGATCACGATCAGAGGGGGCTAGAACTATCTCTCCCCCTTGTATCTTGGCAGCCTTTACCATGCGAACATAGCGCTTAAGCTTTTCAGCGGCCGGGTCGGTAGCCAGCTTCTCCAAAGCGGACTGTATCGCTGCCTCTATCTTCTCCTGACGTTTTTGTAGTGAGTATTTCTTAATCTCCGAACGAACCATGCTTTGTCCTCGCTGTAGCAAGGAGGTTACATCCGCCTCTGTCTGCCGACGATTATCCTTAAGGATATTTTCGGCGGTTTGCTTGGCGTCAGATAGTAAAACCTCAGACCTTTTCTCCGCCTCTTCCTCTATGCGAACAGCAGCGGCCTTGGCATCAGCGATGATGCGCGCAGTTATTTTCTCCAGTCCTTCCATAGCTTAATCCATCTATTTGATATTCAACACTGCCAAGATCGTAGCTAGAAGAGCGAGAATAGCGTAAGTTTCAACCATAGCAGACATGATAATACCTTTAACTTGTTGATCAGGTCTTTGCGCCACAAGCGCGACACCGGCCTCTGAAACTTTGCCCTGATATATCGCCGAGAATAGCCCGCCAAGAGCGATCGGCAAGGCAGCTAAAAGATACAAGAGCCCCGTTTGCCAGCTAATATCATAATTACCTGCCAGTAAGCCTGAAGAGTTCATGATCATAAACCAGCTTAATAGACCGTAGATACCCTGAGTACCAGGCAGGGCCTGCAAAATTAACAGTTTCCCGAATTTATCAGGATCCTCCGTTATAACGCCCGCGGCAGCTTCACCCACTATGCCTACACCCTTAGCGGATCCAATTCCGGGCAGAGCTGCAGCTAAACTAGCTCCCAGCAAAGTTAGCGCCGGTCCGATCAATTCTGCAAAACTCATAATTTCCTCCATTTATCGCATGTCCAATCCAGCAATGATCTGAATTGATATTTATTATCCTTACATAGCTTAACGCTAGTGATAAACTCTCGTACTAACAAAAAACCTCAACTAAAATCGTCAAGAAACTCCGTTCCTCTTAATACTACTATTGTCTCCTCCGCGACTGACTTGAAAATACTTTGTCTCCCGTCGCAAGGGGTTGAAAAAGCGCCCACCGCCCTGAAAGAATTTGCCAAACATCTCAACATACTGCAGGCGGCTAGCATGGACATAAGCGGACAAGGCTGACAAAGCGAGATTAAGAGAATGTCCCAGTATCCCAATCACAGCAAATAGCAAATAACCAACTATGCTGGGACCCAATAAAAAACCTAATTCATTAACTACGATCGCGATAACACTTGTAGCCAAGACCAAAGCCAGAATCCTGGTATAAGAGAGTATATCGCTTAAATAACCTGTAATATCATAAAGTGCCAACACACCCTTTAACAACCTGGCTAGGGGATTCTTGGCCTCTCGACCGGCAAATAAAATAATAATAGCCACACCCAGGAGAGCTAAATAGAGGCCGATCTTTCCGCTCAGATCAGAAACGGAACCCAGAGCCCCCGCGGAGCCAGCCAAATACAGAAGCAAGCCACCAACAATCAGATACCAGGGAACAACATCCAACAAGCCGTTAAGCAAATTACCATTGAGTCTGGAATTTCTAATTTGCAAAGCCATACCGGCAAACAAATGTACTACGCCAAACAGCATACTGAATATCATCAATTTCATAGCGTCATCCATAGGATTAAACCAGAGCGCCGGAAAATCAACTTTCCCATTTGACAGCACCGTCAGCATATCACCAAAGAAACCACCAAAAACAAAACCCCAAACGACAGACGAAATGCCACTGACAAACAACATCTTAGCCATTTTTTGCATATCGCCGCTAACCTTGAATTTCCATAGCAGCAACGCGCATATGGCAACCAGCACCAGTCCATAACCGACATCGGATAGCATCATGCCAAAAAGCAGCATATAGAAAGGACCCATGACCGGAGTCGGATCTGTTTCGTTAACGCTGGGAGCGCCAAATGTAGTCAGAATAACTTCAAAATTTTTATTAAAACAATTATTTTGTAGCTTAATCGGATAATTGTCCTCAGGTTGAGCGGGCGCGCTGGATATCGCTACATCATGGTTTTTTGTTAAAGTTGATACCAAAAGGTCAGTCTGATCATGGGGAACCCACCCACTCAGATAAAAAGTATACTCCGTACCATAAAGATCCCGGGCAGCGCTATCGCGCTTTAATCTGACACGATAATAATCCTCTAACAGCCAGTACGAAGCTCTCTCTTCGGCTTGAGCGGCCAGTTTGTCTTGTACTTCTTTCAGCTCAACATCAATCGCGGAAATCCGCGTTCGCAGGTCATTTAGGATCGCGTTGGGTTTGCCAATCCGCAATTGATTGGGAATAGCGTGAAAGTCAGCGGATTGCAACAACAATTTTTTATAAGCAGCTTCCTCCCGCATCATAATGATAGCAGCCAAAGTACCTTCTTCTATATCACGCAGACGAACAATCTGAGTTTCAGGATGATCTTCTGCCAATTGAATAGTAATTGCTTCCAGTTCGTCGGGGTCTGAAAAGACTCCATAAATGATTTCTGTTCTCTGGGTGCCGGTCACGGCAAGATCAATGTCCAGATCCTGCCAGTGCGAAATTTGATCCAAATCCTCTTGTAAAGATATTTGCTTTTGCCGCAGATTCGATTCTTCAGCCAAGAGTCGCTCCCAGTTCGCTAATTTCTCCAAAGTCTGCTCTTCCGCTAAGGACGAGAGCATAAACTCAGCTTCACTAACTTGCTTTTTATCCTGGAAAAGCTTTGCGTTCACAAGCGGAAAGCGTTTAGCAATTTGCTGGGAAGTCTGTTCCAGTCTGGATAAGTTCTTCTCCATTGTGGCTCTGGTCTCTGATGAAACTTGCTCGACACTGTCTTCACGAGAAACTATTTCCAGTACACCCGCGCGCATCAATGTGTCCAGAACATCGTCTCGTTCTGAAGCCAAGCCAACTACTGTTATCTTGTCCATTTTAGCTATGGCCAAAGAGATTCACTATCCTTTCCGCCAATTTAGCAATGGTACTGTCTTCCAAGTCTACAGAAAGATCAGGATGAGATTTCTTTTTCCGTTCCATCTCACTGAGCAACGAACGATACTGTTCTTCTGCCTTGGACAGCGCGTTTTGTCTTTCCGCGCCGGCTTCAATCATAGCTTCAGAAATAATTTCTTCAGCTTCTAAGGCGGCCCGCTTATTAATTTCAGAAGCATTTTCTTCAGCTACGGCAATAATGGTCCTAGCTTTTGCTTCAGCTTGTTCAATTAATTCTATTAACTGTTCCGAGACCATCTCTATTTCCTTTGCACATTTGTCTATCGCAAGCAATAATTTATGGTTTACTTAATTATTAACTTCGCATGTGAACATATAATTTATAATATTAAAGAACTTCCATCAAATCAAATTAGTTTGTAGTATAACACAATTCATATTTTCACTGCATTATTATCCAATCATGAACAACAATAGGCCAGGATTTTATCTCCGGCGTGATAACCCAAGTTCCTAACCGATTCGCTTGTCTGAAATCTCTGCCATAACGCGCGTAAAGCCCCTCTTGGCCAACACGTGGAAAGCTCAAGATAGTCGAAAAGTCTTCATCATTTTCACTCTCAGGCAACAGAGCGGCCAATTCCCTTTTCTCCTCAGGCTTAAAACTTAATTTTGGGGCGTCAAGGGTCACTTGTCCCGGTATAGAGGGAGATAATTCTCTGCCCCTTCTCTTTTGTAAATTTGCGGTAAAAGTTAAAACCGCGTCCTCATTTTCAGCGAAGAAGGTAGCCAATTGTTGTTGCTGCCATTGATGCCATTTATCAATTCTCGTAAAGATGGGCCGTTTCGTTTCTCGGGTATTAATGAAAAAACCGTCCAAAGCTAGTTTGACTGCCCAGCCACATATACTACAAAACAGAGTTTTCCCACTGCTCTCCATTGAATGAGGCTGATGACAGGCCGGGCAATGATGAAGAATAGTGTCCAAACCCGCGGCAGGCTTAGAAGTAAGATATTTGCCGGGCTTCTTTTTCGCTAGCTGATAGTCATAATCAGAAATATTTAAGGCTGCTTCTATCTTGCTGTGGATCATTTCGCTATCCATAGCGGCAATCATATCCGGGGTCAGCAAAATGTCACTTTCTACTGTTATTTTCCCCGGTCTAAAGAAACCTTTAGACCAGCGAGGCCACGCCAGATAGGAACCTTTGCACTTAATAGTAGCGACAGTTACGCCGACCCTTTTGACCAGACGGGCGAATTGGGGAGCTATAGGGCTGGAGGAGCCATTAACAGAACGCTGCCCCTCCGGAAAGATCATAACTCTCCTACCCGCCCGCAAAGTTCTAACTAATCGCAATACCGTCTTGACATCGGGTTGGAATTGGTTCTTAGAAATAATACCCAGCCAGTCGAGAAACTTCTCTGTTTTTTTGTTGTAGAGAAAATCCCCACCCACAAAATGCATTCGCTTAAAGCCCGCTCCTACCAGGGTCAAAGGAGCATCCAGATAACTGGAATGATTACCAATAATAAGCATTGGACCGTCACATTTTTTAAAGTCGGTCGTCCTTTTGTAGCCGGTTCTGAAAATGAGCTTGGACAACAACCAACACAAAATATATAACAAGCCGTAAAGAAAAGCATTGGGAGCGCGATTAAGATTTGTGCTTGTTTTACCTTTGTCCTTGTTACCCATGCTTCCTCCATCAATATCGTCTGTCAATATTCTTAATCTTGTCACAATTACTTGTCAAATAAAGGTTAATATATTCTCTGGACGGAAGAAAGGACATTTATGGCTAGATATTGCTTTTATTGCGGAAAAGAATTGGCAGACGAAGAAAAATGTCGTTGTCGAGAGCAAGCTTACCGGACGGGAGCTTCTAGCAAGGCGGATAACTTTACAAGTCAGGCCGATGATCAGAGCCGGAAGAGCGAAACAAGTGATGATAATAATACTTCCGAGACTCATCGTCAATCTCAGGAATATAATTATAAACATCAGTCCGCTTCGTCACAGCAACAACAAGGAAGGTACGGAGGTACAGGACCATATGCCTTCAGAGGCAGAACATATTCCGGACCGCATAGAGGCTTCTCAGCTCCGCTGGTGGGCTTACTGACTTCGCTGACCGCTTGGTTTAAGACCCCGGCGGACAAAATCAGGACAGAGGCTCTCAATCCTAAGCGCCATAAGATTCCTCTAGTCCCCATAGCTCTGAATTTTATCTTTTTAATGCTCTGGTTTTTCCTCTTCTATCACCGCGTAGCTCAGACAATAACCGCTTACAATCTTAATCTGCTCAGCCCGGATAGCGGATTGCTGTTACTCTATGCCTTTCTCTTAGCCCTATTCTTTTGCGCGATAGAAGTTTTTATAATTTGGTTCTTGTTGAAGATTATGGAACACCTCGCCATAACTTATATTGATGTTCTACGCCACAGCCGCGCCAGTTTTGTTTATCTGCTTTTATTCGTGTTACTGGCGCTTGGCGGCGTCTCCGCCGTACCAATGGCCAGTCTGGCTACAATTATCGCCGGCTTCTTTTTCGCCATTTATGTCCATATCCGTAGTCTGGTTTATGTTTATAAATTGAGCGCAAATTCTCAACTGCGCTTATTAGTATTCAGCATGGTTTTGTTTACCGCGCTATTAACTCTTGTTGAGCGCGTAATCCCGGCACTAATAAAAATAGCGAGCATACCAACTACCAATTCTATCGTTTAAGCATTTCTTAACACTCAATCTCCAGGCTCACTTCTCCTCAAACTATAGAGACCGGCATACGACAGCTAGCGTTCGCCAAAAAAAGTGCCTCTCCCTACTTTGAGGGAGAAGCACCTGGGGTTTTGACGAACGCTATCCTGGTCGTTCGGCTTACAATACTGTTTCTTCTTGCTCGGCGTCAGTTTGTTCATCTACATTCTTATGTAAACGTCGGACAACAATTTCGTTGTTTTCCACATCTACCTCCGCGGCTTCACCTGCCTTGATCACACCGTCCAACAGCGCTTCTGAGAAATTGTCCTCAACAACTGATTGGATTAAGCGGCGTAAAGGCCTGGCTCCGTATTCCGGCTTATAACCTTTCTCCGCCAACCATTTCTTGGCCGCGGGTGTAATCTCGGTATGGATACCCAGATCAGCGATACGAGCGATCAGATTGCCCAGCATAATATCCACGATCTTTTCCATAGCGTCTTCGTCTAACATATGGAAGAAGACAATACTGTCAACCCGATTGATAAACTCAGGCTGGAAAGTCTTTCTTAATTCGTCCATCACCATCTCTTTGGCTTCTTCGTAGGATTTGCCGCCATACATTGGAGTTGTTTTAGACTCGTCAGCGGTATCCTCCGTCGCCATATCAAAGCCGATCCGACGCCCGGCTGAACTCGTGAGTAGCCTGGCCCCGATATTCGAAGTCATGATAATAATCGTGTTCCTGAAGTTGACTGTACGGCCCTGACTGTCAGTCAGACGACCATCCTCCAGGATCTGCAATAGAGCGTTGAAGACATCCGGATGCGCCTTCTCAATTTCGTCGAAGAGCACAACCGAGTAGGGCTGGCGACGCACTTTCTCCGTAAGTTGTCCGCCTTCGTCGTAGCCGATATATCCGGGTGGCGAACCTATGAGTTTGGTAACATCGAATTTCTCCATATACTCCGACATATCCAGTCTGATCATAGCGTTCTCCGAACCGAACATTACTTCCGCCAGAGCCTTGGCCAATTCGGTCTTGCCGACGCCGGTAGTACCCAGGAAAATAAAGCTACCGGTAGGACGGCTGGGATCCTTCAAGCCGAGACGTCCACGCCTAATGGCTTTAGCTACCTCATTGACAGCCTCCGGCTGCCCGATAACTCTTTTAGAAATTTCGGCTTCCAGATTTCTTAACTTATCCTGTTCACTCTCAGTCAGCCTGGTGACAGGAATATTAGTCCAACTGGAAACAATGCCCGCTATTAAATCACCATGGAGAACCGGCCAATCTTTACGTTCTTTCTGTTCAGATTTCCCTTTCAGCGCCTCAACCTGCTTCTGAAGCTCATCTTCGCGCTCTTTCAATGCGGCGGCTTCTTCAAATTTTTCTTCAGCCACTGCCTTTTGTTTGTCCTCAACAACTTGCGACAACTCACTTTCACTTTGCTTTAGAGCTGACAAATCGGGAGTCTGACTGAGCCTTAACTTAGCGCCCGCTTCATCGATCAGATCTATGGCCTTATCCGGCAGATAGCGATCCTGAATATAGCGGGTAGAGAGCTTGACCGCTTCCTCAATCGCTTCGTCCGAAATCTTTACTTGATGGTGCTCCTCGTAATGAGGTCTCAAGCCCATAAGTATTTGTACAGAATCTTCCTCACTGGGTTCTTCAACCATAATAGGTTGGAAACGTCTTTCCAGCGCTGCATCCTTCTCAATATATTTCCTGTATTCATTAATTGTAGTAGCGCCAATGACCTGCATTTCTCCTCTAGCCAGAAGCGGCTTGAGAATATTGGAAGCGTCAATTGAGCCCTCGGAAGCCCCCGCGCCCACAATAGTGTGCAGCTCGTCAATAAAGAGAATAACATCACCGGCCGCCACAGCCTCGTCGATACCCTTCTTCAGACGATCTTCAAATTCGCCCCGATATTTGGCTCCCGCCAACATACCGGTCAGATCCAAAGATACCAGACGCTTACCTTGCAACAACGACGGGATGTCTCCGCTCACAAGCTTTTGGGCCATGCCCTCAGCGATCGCTGTTTTACCTACACCCGGCTCACCAATCAAGACCGGATTATTCTTAGTGCGTCGACAGAGGATCTGTTCGGCCCTGATTATCTCTTCATTGCGTCCGATAATAGGATCAAATTTACCCTCTTTGGCCATAGCGGTCAGGTCACGGCTGAATTTATCCAAGGTGGGAGTATTGCTTTTCGTGGTAGCCCCCGCCGCGGGTGTACCCGCTACACCACCTGTCGCGTCAACAGCCCCCGGCATATGTCCCGCTCCGGCGGCTTCAGACTCAGGCGACAGCGGCTCATCTCTGGTCGCCAAAATCTGGCTCAAAGTCTGATACAATTCGCGACTGGAAATGCCCGCCACCTGTAGGATGCGCACTGCCACGCTACCGCCCTCGCGCAAAATCGCCAAGAGCAGATACTCCGGCTCAATGACATTAGACCTTCTCGCTTGCGCCTCTCGGGCCGCCAGATTGATCACCTGTCTTGTCCGTGGAGTCATCATATTAATCAAGGTATTGCCGTTGATATCTTCCGGCAGGGGATAGTCGGAGGGCTCACGTTGCGCTAAATTAGTCAGATTATTAGCGACCAGCTCCGCTGTCAGACCGGCCTCCTGTAATACCGAAGCGGCCAGACCGTCCTCCTCCAAAAGTCCCGCTAAAATATGTTCCGAGCCGATATAGTCAAGATTATAGGATTTTGCCTTCTGCCAGGCGAAACCTAGTACTGTTCCTGCTCTCCGGGAAAAACTAATCATCATATTAATCACCTTCTTTAATAATTTATTAACGAACGCGGCTTGCCCTTGTCCGGCAACCGCCCCGCGGCGCTTGGCGCCGATTTATTACTTCTGCTTCTTGCAGTAATAATTCTCTTGCGTATATATTTCAAATACTATTGGCTGTTAGGTTCCGGTCCCGTCAGCTCATCTCTTATCATTTTCGCTCTAAACTCATCTCTCGCGGGAGCGCTCAACGCCTGACCGCTAATCTGCTGCAAACTGGCCGGACCGATATTGGCATCTAATCTGTTTAGAGATATAAGAGACAGATCCTCTATGATGCCAAGGCCAACACCCAGTCTCAACTCCGATATAAGGCCGCAGGCCTCTGAAAAGCTAATGCGGCGAGCATTCTCAAGCACACCCCGGGCGCGCCAAATCTTATCCGCCAAACCTACTTTATCCGCCTTGGTCAATTTCTCTCTGGCCTCTTGTTCTTTCTGAATCAAGTTCTCAACTAAATGGCTTAAGTCACTTAAAATTTCTTGCTCAGACAAACCCAAGGTCATTTGATTGGAGATTTGCACTTTATAACCCTCAATCTTACTGCCCTCACCACTGCTGCCCCGCACCGCGTAACCGGCTTTGGCCAATAAATCTGTCAGATAGCGGATCTGCTCGGTACGGATTAACCCGGGCAGAAAGAGCATAACGGAAGCTCTGAGACCGGTTCCGGTATTAGTCGGACAAGCGGTCAGAAAGCCGAAATCGTCACTCCAAGCCAGGGATAATTTATTCTCCAGACTATAGGTCAAGTCAGCGGCCAGTTGATAAGCCTTATCCAGATCAAGACCGGCGGTCATCGCCTGAATCCTCAAATGATCTTCTTCTAAAATCATCATACTGAGACTTTCATCTTTGTTGATGATCAAAGTCTTACCACAGCCCGGTTCCAACATGCTTCTGGACAATAAATGCTTCTCCACCAGAGCCAGTCTTTGCATATTTTCCAGTTCATCTAATTTGACAATATTCCAATCTGATCGTGGTTTACTTAATTTCAGGCTCAGAAAACTGTCCTCTATTTTTTTAACCACCTGTGTCGCCTGTTCAGGTGTCAGGCGATTTGGAAAGGGAGTATCTTCTAGATTACGAGCGATCCTTACTCTGCTGGACAAAACTATTTCGTTTTGGGGGCCGTTCTCTATATACCAAGCCATAATTGTCTCCTAATCCGCGTCTTTTTCTTTATTTGTATCTGTACCGTCCGTCATCTCAGCGTCGGTTTCGGTATCGATATCTTCTAACTCATGTATTAGATCACGTAGTCTGGCAGCTTCCTGATAATCTTCGATTTTGACTGCTTGTTTAAGCTGCGACCTTAGTCCGGTAATTTTGTCATCCTGCCCTACCGGTTCAGCTTGAGTTTCTGTTTCCGCGCTTCCTTTCTCTGTTGTCTGAGCTGGTGTGTCTGAAATATCAGGACTACTAGGAGTAGCCTTCGTCGCAAACAATTCTTCTACCTGCCCCGGTCTATGACCAACATGTCTGGTATCGCGCTGAACTCGTTTCAGAACCTGTTCCAACCAAGGACGATAAGTCTGATAACAATGGCTACAGCCTAACAAGCCTGTCTCCCTAAAGTCCTTGTAGGCCTGACCGCAGTTGGCACATGCCTTAACCTGTGGCATATGATCTGTTTGTCTAACAGTATCTGAGCCAAAGAGAGCGGTGCCGATCAAATCGTGTCCGGACCAACCCTGGTTAAAGAAAGAGTCAAAAAGGGAGGGAATCATTCCCGATCCTGATTGCATCTGGGCCGCGCAACTCGAACATAGGTTGAGATCCGTTGTTTCGTTGTTACGCGTCAAGCGCATTTGAATATTAGCTTCATTTATATGGCAATGGTCACATAACATAGTGTCCGCCTCCTAAACCAATGTGGCCAGTACGGCCAACATATTTTTTAATATCTGACAGCGGAGTTGATCCGCTACTTGCCGATCTATATCTGTGAAGACTTGGTCCGACATCGCTG
>DUNL01000078.1 GCA_012839385.1 Clostridiaceae bacterium | reverse complement strand
TTTCAACGACGTGCTTGTGGGCGGTGATCAGCATACCGTTGCTTGCCGAGGCAGGATCATACACACTCTCCCCTGGGCGAGGTTCAAGAATCTCGACAAGGAGCTGAATTACCTCGCGGGGAGTGTATACCTCACCTTCTTTCGCCTTCTGAGGGGCAAAGTACTGCAGGAGCCATTCGTACGCATCGCCAAGAATGTCAGGCGAAACATGAGTGAGTTTCTTCTCGCTGAAGAGTTCCACCAACTGACGCAGAATCTCAACGTTCTCCCGGTTCTTGGTGAATTGGACAAAGTCGACTGTGTCGAAGACATCTTTCAACTCGGGATTGCGCGTAGCGATGTCCTTGAGAGCCCTAGAGAATGTCTCTGGAAGCGTTTCTGTATCCTTTCGAATGTTATCCCAGAGGTATTCTTCGGGCAGATCAAAACTGTGATACATCGCCTTCTTCGCTTCAATACATGCCTCCTCCTCGGTGAATCCATCTTTCAGTGCCTCTCTGTACGCTGTTTTTGTTTCATCTTCCCACTTATCGCTGATGCACTTGAGAAAGAGGGGGATAACGATGAACTTGTAGTCCACACGGGTGCGGATGATGTCAGCCGCGCGCTTGAGGATGCGCGTCAGTTCATCACGGGTCAGTTCCTGGTCAGGTACAGAAAGAAAGGCCTCAATCCATTCTTCTTTGCTGATGAGAGAGTAGATCTTCTTTCGTGCATCCGACTCGTCTGGCCTGACATTAAGCAGGCCAACCTTTCGGAGCCTTGACAGGAGGGCAGGGGGTTTGGTCTTTGTATCAGCGGCCTGTTTTTCAAGAGCGCGTGCGGCATCCTTAATCCTAAACTCTTTTGTCCCAAATGAGTTCCAAAGGTGCGAATATCCTTTATCAACCCATGCAGGTATGTTCTCGGAGAATTCCATGCACCATAGTGAGATGCATTAGTATATGTGCTTTGTGTTAATTGTATAAACACATACTGAATATGTTTATACAATTGCGTTTTAACACAAATCCCGCAGTAATGGGACCCACAATCTTTACACATAAAAGAATTAGATTCTATTCATGACTTGCTGGCTCGCCATCTCCAACCGTGCAAACTTCGAGATCCCGATCAAAAAGCAGATCTGGGGCGGCCCCAACGGTACAGCAACCTGATCAGCAAAGCAAAACCCGGCGAACACCCAGCTCATCTACGTCGGGCAGCAGGTGGTCGATAAGGACACCACTCTTCCCCCGGCGATCACCGGGTGCTTCGAGATCACATCGGGGGTCTACGAGGATACATCCAGGATATTCGCCGCTCCCCCGAAGCTCGGTGACGAAATCTTCCCCCTGCGGATCAACCTGCGGCTGATCAAGACCTTCGACCCGCCGGTCGAGTTCAAACCCCTCATCCCCAAACTCACCTTCATCACCAACAAGAAACAGTGGTCCGGGCACATCCGGGGCCAGGCGATGCGGACCATCCCTGAAGAAGATTACCAGTTGATATTAAACCAGGAATAACAGAGTGAAGCATATGACCACCATCACCGGCGTCACCTTCCCGGTCCCCAAACCCCTCATGCCCTGGTTCTTCAAAGACAAAAAGACCGTCTTCACACCTCTCCTCCAATCTCCGTCCCC
>DUNL01000225.1 GCA_012839385.1 Clostridiaceae bacterium | reverse complement strand
TGATCGTACAAAGCATCGAATAAAACATATTCTGGTGCGCCACGAACAGGGTGCTGTACATGCTGCGCAGGGTTATGCACGTGTATCTGAAAAAGTGGGTGTAGCACTTGTTACGTCGGGCCCCGGAGCAACTAACACCATCACCGGTATCACAGATGCAATGATGGATAGCACTCCCCTGGTAGTTATCTCAGGACAGGTAGCTTCAGGTTTGCTGGGCTCGGATGCTTTTCAGGAAGTCGATGTAATTGGAATAACACAGCCCATAACTAAATGGGCTTACCAGATAAGGCGAACGGAAGATATTGCCTGGGCTGTTTCCAGGGCATTTTACATTGCATCTAGCGGTCGTCCAGGACCTGTAGTGCTTGATATAGCCAAAGATGCGCAGACAAACAGATGCGAATATTTCTATCAGAAGACTACCTTCCTACGGAGTTATATCCCCTTTCCTGATCCTGATACTGATCAGATACGGAAGGCGGCAGCCATTATAAACAGTGCCCAAAAACCTTTTGCGCTGGTAGGGCAGGGTGTTATTCTGGGAAATGCGGAGGAGGAGTTGCGTGCATTCCTGGAAAAAGGAGATATTCCGTTCGGTTCCACCATCTTGGGATTGTCAGCCATGCCCTCCGGTCACCATTTGAATCATGGAATGCTGGGTATGCATGGGAATGTGGCTCCCAACATGATGACCAACAGTTGTGATGTGTTGATCGCTATAGGGATGCGGTTCGACGATCGTGTGACGGGAAATCTGAAGACATATGCCAGACAGGCAAAGGTAATACATTTCGATATCGATCCCGCTGAACTAGATAAGAATGTAAAGACATCTGCCAAAGTTCGTGGTGATGCCAAAAAAACACTTCCTTTAGTTACTGCCCTGCTGGAAAATCGATCGCATACAAAGTGGCTGGCTGAGTTTCAACCATATGAACAGAAAGAGTATGATTGCATTATCAGAAATGAACTGTATCCAGAAAATGGAGAAATAAAAATGGGCGAGGTGGTTAACAAAATCACCGAGGCGACACATAATAATGCGATATGTGTGACAGATGTGGGACAACATCAGATGATGGCAACGCGTTATTTCAGATTTAATAAAACCCGTAGCATAGTCACATCAGGCGGGCTGGGGACGATGGGTTTCGGGTTGCCTGCCGGAATTGGTGCCAAATACGGTGCACCTGACAGAACTGTTTGTATCTTTGTGGGCGATGGAGGGTTGCAAATGACCATTCAGGAGTTCGGAACCATTATGGAATATAATTTGAATGTAAAGATCATTCTTCTGAACAATAGTTATCTGGGGATGGTGCGCCAATGGCAGGAATTGTTTTTTGATGAGCGATATTCCGAAACACACCTGAAAAACCCGGACTTCATCAAGATTGCTGATGCCTACAACATCAAAGGACGTAAGGTGACAAAGCGTGAAGAGCTGGATGAAGCCATTAATGAGATGCTGGTGCATAACGGGGCATATCTGCTGGAGGTGAAAGTGGAAACAAAGGGGATGGTTTATCCCATGGTGCCCGCCGGTGGTACCGTTACCGACATTTTACTCGGAAACGGGCACAAGCTTTAAAAGTGAGTGAAAACAATTAATAAAAACTGAACAATGAACGAAAATAAAACATTATATACCATCACAGTATTTTTTGAAAATACTGTAGGCGTACTCA
>DUNL01000224.1 GCA_012839385.1 Clostridiaceae bacterium | reverse complement strand
TCTACCATGTGATAACGTATATCGACAGGTTGCCCGATGTAATGGCAACAGAAAAAGAATAAGCCACCTCATTCCTTGGCCGGGCTAGGTGGCTGGCGCGAAGGGATCTTCGCATATATCTTATGTTTATATTAACACGTTAGCATGTTAATATGCAAGCTTTTAGCGGAGATCCCTTTGCCGAACACGGACGGAGGGATCTTTTTGATGGCCATAGCCGAATTACCAACGATAACGACAGCCACAGAGCAATTCATAAGCGAGCTTTTCCACGGCGTGACCGACTTCGTAGAGATTCGGGAGATCCAGGGTAAGCAGGTACGGCGAGACTTCTTCCAGCTGGACGAGCTAACCACCTACTCACCACCTAGCGATCAGAATGTCTATTTCGGAGTATACACAAGGGCAAGACGTAGCGGCAGGGCCCAAGATTGCCTAACCACAGGGGCAGTATGGGCTGATTATGATAAGGGCGTGGAAGGTCTATCAGTGATGGAGCGAGCTGCTAAGGTGTTAGATACCCTTGGAGCCGTGGGACTACCGGAACCGTCAATCATGATAAGCAGTGGTAATGGTATACATGCTTATTGGCTACTTGACCAAAGAGCCGGAGATGAGGCCCTAGCCATAGTCAAGGCCCTGGCAGTAGCCACAGGTAGTGACCAGAAGGTGACAGATAAGGCTAGGGTGATGCGATTGCCGGGGACGTGGAATGTCAAGGAGCCGGCGAGCCCTCTTCAATGCGAGCTTCTCCACGCGGACTATTCCCTAAGATATAGCCTAGACGAACTAGGACGGGCCCTGGAGCCCTTTATGAGCCAAAGCATACATTCACCCGCAGAACCACAAGAACGAGCCTCTAAAAGCCCCACAGGGGCCCTGGGAGTGAAGGCAGACAGACCGTGCATAGACGCGATCCTGCAAGGCGTACCACAAGGGGAAAGGAACTTTGCCCTAGGGCGATTGACGAAGTGGCTGCAGCTAAAAGGTTATGCCAAGGAAAAGGCGCAAAAACTGGTGCTAAAATGGAATAGCAGCAACGCACCGCCGGAAGAAGTGGATGAGCTGCTGCAGGACTTTAATGCCTACTGGCACAGCGATTATAGGCTGCTAGGCTGCAGTATCAAAAACCCACACCTACAGCAGCTACTTGCTAATCATTGCAATAGGGCTGAGTGTGATTTTAGAGGGGCTATAGGCAGCATACAGCTTGACAACGTGGCCAAATACAATAACCGCTTATTAAACGAGTTACACCAGCTAACAGGCAACGACTTGATCTTGTATGGGCTACTGGCTAGACATAGCGAGGGCCTCACGACTAGCCAGCTGACTGACAAACTAACCAGCAGGGCAACAGGCGAGCCATGTATGAGCAGACCAACTATGCTAAAGGGCATTGATACTTTGCGCAAGATGGGCGTTATAAGTGTTACCGAAGGCAATAAGAGGGCAGGCAAAGATAATCTATACAAGGCATTACCACAAGGAACCTATGGCCTAGGCTATACCCTGGTAAGCAACGGAGCCATTACAGGAGCCATTGCCAAGCACATAACACCAGGGGAACTTAGGCTATATGTTTTGCTACTACGTTACGCTTTCACCAAGGGCAACTGTTACCCTTCGACCAGAACACTAGGCAGGGAGCTGCGAACCACGGCAAGCAATATTAGCCATCTGCTGAGAGGGCTGGAACAAGCCGATTACATTAAGCGAGAATACGTGGTTATAAGTGGCACAGAGAGCCTAAATTTGAGGCTACTAATTTAATAGGAATGACTTTTAAGTAAAAAATATTCACTGGTAATTGCGGAGGTGTTTTTCCCTCAACCATTGACTTTGAGGCCTCATTAAGTAAAAAATATTCACCCTAATAAATACGAAGTATTTACTGGATCTTAAAAGGTCTTAGATCACTAGTAGTCAGTAGGGGTATAGCACCGCGCGCCGCCATGACCAGAGGGGTAGCTGTGGATAAGTAGCTGAAATGCCGTGGTAATGCTGATTAGCGAGGTATCGGGAAGGGGTTTCTGAACGCAGTA
>DUNL01000250.1 GCA_012839385.1 Clostridiaceae bacterium | reverse complement strand
TTCAAGAAAGCCAGATTTTCTTCAGGTACAACTTCACGGAACTTTTTCTCTTCCGTAGTAAAATCCTTTACTTTGTCTCCCGATGGAAATACAAATTTCACACCACCGCTTGGTGATACTGTAAGATTGTTGATTAGGCCTCCTGAAACCGGGCCCCCATCCTTACTTAAACCCTGGCTGTCTTTATCCATATATTGTTCATAGGTTCTCTTTAAAAGAACAATTCCCTGCTCCCTTGTAGTATTCACCAAAGGGGATATTTCATTGTTTCCTGTTCCCTTCATAATATTGTTTTTATATGCAAATTTTACGGCATCTATAGCCCAATCGGCTATTTTCCCTTTATCTGCAAAATCAAAGTCCTTAGGCATGCTTCTGTCTAATTCTGAAATGCTCACATCTAAGGCACGATAAATCATGACACATATTTCCTGTCTGGTGATGTTCTTATCAGGTGTAAATTTATCCGCAGATGTACCGTATACAATTTTTAGATTATAGGCTTTCAGTATTTCCGGGTTCTTTGTGTCGCTGAAAGGGTTTGCTCCGGCTTCCGCTTCTGTGCCTGTCAGAGTTTCATAGAGTTTTACAACTATTGTGCAAAACTCTTCTCGGGTGATCTCTTTGTTGAAATTTTTCATTATATCGGGATAAGTCAGTCCATATTCAAAGGCTTTTTCTATTTCTTCTTTTGCCCAGCTGCTCTGGGTTCCGTCAAATACAACTCCTTCGGCTAAAACCGGTTTAAGGGGTTTAACTTCCGGTAAAGCAAAAACTGTTGACGAAATAATCATGGTAATAAGTAAAATAATGCTTATAAATAGGTTGTATTTTCCTTTCATAGTTTCGCTCCTTCCATTTATATTGTGTGGGCGGACAGGGTAGTCCGCACCCTACCATTGGGAAGTGAGAAGTGAGAAGTGGGAGTGCCACTAAATGAACAACTGCTAACAATTGCAAATCCCCCATGGGTACTCTTCGTATTTGAAATTTTTACTAGGCGTAAAAAGGCTTTGTTCTTGGTAATCAATCAGAACAAATGCCTTTTTAAATAATTCATTATCTGAATTTCTCGTAAGTCCTCTTTAGAAGTACTACCGCCTGTTCTCTCGTTGTGTTATTAAGCGGTGCAATTTCATTTTCACTTATTCCCTTCATTATATTGTTCTTATGACAAAACTTCATTGCATCCATTGCCCAATCCCCTATTTTATTTTTATCGCTAAAGGGAAATTCCGCTCCTATATCATTGGAAATGCTACCCAATGCCGCTGCAAGGGCACGCTTTATCATTACACATATTTCCTGTCTTGTTATATTCCTCTCCGGTGCAAATAAGTTATTACCTATGCCTAAAACTATTCCAAGTCTGTTTGCTTTTATTGTTTCCGGATCATTTGTATCTGTAAAGGGATTGCCTTCTGCCGTTGCTGCTTTGCCGCTCAACTTCTCATAGAGCTTTACTGCTATTTTGCAAAACTCTTCTCTTGTAATATTCTTTTTATATTTATTCATAATGTCCGGATAAGTGAGCCCATACATATATGCCGCTTTTATCTCATCTACAACTCTTTGATACCATTCTGGA
>DUNL01000036.1 GCA_012839385.1 Clostridiaceae bacterium | reverse complement strand
ATCTCTCCCGCCAGTTCAATAAACCGAGTAGAGAAATCATATTCCCGTGCCTTCCATGCGAGATAGAACGGATCTACTGGGTCGACTAGGTTTATAGAGTTAGCAGGGGAGATTAACCTTTCAATGCCGTACTTTGTGGTGCAGAAGGCGGAGCGGATATTGGGATTACAGGGGAAATCTTTGCGAGGCTCTAGGATCTTGGCACTGGGGGTTGCGTATAAGGCAGACTTGCCTGATCTAAGGGAATCGCCGGCTCTCAAAGTTATTCAGCTGTTAATCAAGGAAGGCTGCGAGGTCGGATATTATGACCCGTATGTGCCAAGCGTAGAGGTACACCAGCAGAATCAAGGTATGCATGAAGACAAAGAATCTGTAAGGCTTGATTCTCTATGTGAGCTTACTGCGCAGGAGGTTGGCGATGCGGATTTAGTGATTATTCTAACCGGGCACTCCTGTGTGGATTATGAGTTGATGGTTAGGTCGGCGAGGGCGGTGCTGGATACGAGAAATGCAATTCGCAATGTAGAGAATGCTGTTGGCGAGGTTCAGACGTTATGATTCTGAGTCTGTGGAAAAAGCGCCTTATTAGTGAATTGCCTGCCGGGCAGCCCGTCGCAATGAAAGCAAACCTCCATCATAGTACGGCGATCTCAGTACGGTTCCAATTTGATCTTGCAGAGGCTCTGGGGGGGGGTGAATACCTGCTTGCAGTTTGAACGATCTGTATGATAGGCTGTAAGTCTGTTCCTTATGCCAGTTCGCTTTCGATAATCCATGTTGTCAGATATGACGCGTTCATATGTTGACCGGAGGCATTACGGTTACGCGTGCAAAAGACAACTTCTTTTGGTACAGGAGACAGAAATCGAATCGAGTAATGCGCTGTTCCTGCTAGCAGAGTTCGAACTGGCATCCGCGACATACAGCGGTTTTTGCTTTAGGGTGAGATTCGAAGTGCTGCATTGGAATTTGACCGCGAGTGGGGAGTAGTCTGCTGAGGAGGCTATCTCATATGGGGCTTCATATCAATATCGTCGGCCGTAGTGTAAAGGCAATGGAACCGCATACTTATGCAAGAGGGGTGGCGTTCACCGAAAGCAACGTCTCCGAGTCGGAATCTCTCCTGGAATATTTCGCTAGAACCGAAACAGCGGAAGATTTCCGGGTGTCCGTTGAATCTCTGAATGGGTATTTCGCGGTTGCACTTAAGCGGGGATTAACGTTATTTGCCGCAGTAGACAGAGTGCGAAGCATCCCATTATTCTACGGGTCGGCTGATGATGAATTCTACATTAGTGACGACGCTAACTGGGTTCAGTCGAAGGTGGGCAGCTTTGAACGTAGTGAACTGGCAGAACATGAGTTTTGCATGACGGGATATGTCACAGATAGTGACACGCTATACCCGGGTGTAAAGCAATTGCGTGCCGGTGAATTGCTACTAGCAAGAGTTATCAATCGATCAGTGCAAGTTAGCACGGAGCGCTACTGTGATTTCACTGACAAAAACGATTGCACTGGAGACTTGGGAGAACTATCAAGTGGGCTAGATAAGACTTTGATACGATGCTTTGAGAGGCTACTGAGATTGGCTAACGGCCGAACTCTCGTCGTGCCTTTGAGCGGCGGATATGATTCACGGCTAATTGTGCTCATGCTGAAGAGGCTAGGATACAAAGAAGTAGCGGCTTTTACTTATGGACGGCCTGGCAATGTCGAGTCCGAGATAAGCAAGCGTATAGCTAACTATCTACACATCCCATGGTATTTCGTGCCGTACAGCAACGAATCGTGGTGGCAGTGGTTTAGGACTGAGGAGCGCGAGGCCTATTACGAAATGGCTCACCAGGCGGTATCTCTTCCGCACCTGCAAGATTGGCCTGCAGTTTGGGAGTTGAGACAACGAAGGCTCGTCCCAGACGATTCTATCTTTGTTCCAGGTCATACCGGAGACTTCATATCTGGTGGGCACATTCCAAAGAAGTTTGCGAACGTCAAGAGGGTTTCACGCAACGAGTTGGTTGAAACAATCTTTACAAGTCATTATTCACTTGCACCTATTGAAGGAGGCAAGGCTTCTATCTTCCTTGAGAGGTTGTCGAATCGCATTACTCATGGTTTTGACACTTGCGACTATCTTGCGCCAGAGACTGCTGCTCGGCTTTGTGAAAACTGGGATTGGCAAGAAAGACAGGCGAAATTCATTGTCAACTCAGTACGTGTGTACGAATTCTGGGATTATGATTGGTGGTTACCGTTGTGGGACTCAGAAATGCTCCATTTCTGGGCAGGTGTGCCACTGGAACATAGAATCGGGCAAAAACTATACATTGATTACATTAAGAAGCTGACTGTCAAGATAATAGGCAACGAAAATGCATCGACTTTAGTGACAGATAGGGATGAGCGTATCAACGTTCTTAAGCACTGTGCAAAGCAAACACCATTTAGGGGTTTGACTAGATTTTTCTACCGTCAATTCAAGCGGATGACAGAGTACGAAACCCATCCAATGGCCTGGTATGGAATCATGCCGAAAGGAGTCTTTCGTAAATACTACCATAAGGGATACGTTAGTGTAAATACTTACCTAGCGCCGCATGCCATAGGCCTTATCGATTTAGGGTAGTATTTAAGTTGTGGGATCCTTCTAATGAAGATGTTGTTGTACAAGAATGACAACAGGCAACAACACCTTTTGGCCTCAATCAAAATAGGCTGTTAGCATAACTGGAATATGATTTCTCCGCCTGATTTACTGAGATGGCGGGGGAGACTAATCTTTCGATCCCGTATTTCATGGTCTAGAAGGCAGGGCAGATATTGGGCCTGCAAAGGAAATCCTTGCAGGGATCTAAGATTCTTGCACTTGCGGTTCTGTATGAGGCAGGTCTGATTTGAGGGAATCGCCAGCTCCTAAGGCCAGCCAGCTTCTGATCCAGGAAGGTTCCGGGGCGCAGTATTACGATTCGTATGTTCTAAGTATAGAAGTCCAGCTTTAGAATCAAGCAGTGCGTTAAGAGAAGGGATCAATAAGACTCGATTCGATACCCGATCTTCCTACGCAGGGAGTTGGCAATGCGGATTTAGTGGTTATTCTAACCGGGCATTCCTGTGTAGATTATGAGTTGGTGGTTCGATTGGCGAGGGCGGTGCTGGATACGAGAAACATGATTGGAAAACGTGGAATTACGGCGGTTAGACTCTGGGAGCTGTAGAGGGAACGTTGTTATATGTGCTTTGATGCCAGATTCGATGTTACTAGCTTACGGAAATAGACGCGCCAACTTTCCTCGGATATGGTGTGAGAGTTCTTATCGCTTTTGATTGGATGGATTAGGAATACTTAAGCGAAATCGCTGGCTATATTACAGCATACTTTCGGTTGTTACACTTGTAATTTATCGTTTGGCTCTGGATACAGCCTACGTTAGATTCATCGTGCCGTATTTTGAATCTACTGGTTTTTTCATAGACTATTCGGTTGACAAAGTGCTTATTTCATGGCTTCTCATGCTTATAAGTGGTGGAGTTGTAATCACATATTGTTGGTTTAGAACTGGTCCCAGTAGGTTGGTCGTGGCACTGTATTTCATAGGCGTCATTGTACCAATGATGACCTTATATGCTTACCAGAGTAGGCCTTTCGGATTTACAGCCATGTGCTCGACTTGTATTTCGATCCAGTGTATTCTATGTTTTCTGTTGCCTAAAGTAAGCGTTCGCTATCCTAGCAAGAGGGTCTCACAATGCTTTCTGTGGTGCATCGTAATACCGATTGCATTGTATGTCTACGGATTTCTAATTGGCAATGGAGCGTTGTGGAGATTTAATCTTGACTTGAGTCGGGTTTATGTTTTTCGTTCGGAGTATCTTGCGACTGCGAGCAAAGTGATGGGTTATTTCATGAACTGGCAAGCTCACGTCATAAATGTAGGTGTGTTATTATTCGGCCATTGTTTGGGTTCCGTGAGATTTATGTTAGTAGCGATACTCATGCAAGTAGCGCTCTTTGGAATGACTGGATTCAAGTCATTTCTTTTTACCATCCCTTTTGCGCTTGTCATAGCGAGGCTCTCGAGAAATCGAGGGTTTCTTCTCTATGCTGTGGTAGGGGCTTCCATGCTGGTAGTGGGGGGCCTGCTGTTCTTTGCAATTACAACTGACATCTTGTTGCCGTCCCTAGCAATTCGCAGGACATTATTTGTTCCTGCCCAGCTTCATTTCTGGTACAACGAGTTTTTCATGAACAACCCGAAAATCTATCTTTCGAATTCTATCTTTCGACTGTTTGTCAAGTACCCTTATAACATGCCTGTAACGAGAGTCATTTCGTGGGCTTTTATGGGACGGGATGGGGGCCCGAATGTGGGCCTATTAGGTGATGCATATGCCAATTTTGGATACGCTGGAATGATAGTCTACACGATATTACTGGCACTTTTTCTTAGGCTTATAGACAGCATTGCGAGCTCTCTGCCTCGAGGATACGCTACAGCAATGATTGCAATGCCTGCGTTTTGCCTAACTAACTCAGCATTGTTTACGACCCTAATGACACATGGATTCTTGTTGTCTGCTTTATGGATGTGGTTTTCTGCGGGGGAGCTAATTAACAGGAGCGGTGGTTTCGGGTATGATGGAGGCAATTCCAATGCTCGCTAGCGTCTCCTAATCACAGTCTACATTGTTTTGATGCAGCTGTCTCTATTTCTTATCAGGTGAGCACGGGATGAACCTTGCTTCGAGCTATCGGTATAGTATACACTGATTGGCGTTTAGCATTAGGACTGACAATAGATGATATGCTATACAAGCGTGCCTGATAAAGCTTGATTGTTTGTAATCCGATTTTTTCTTATGCTGAGGTCAGAGAATGAAAATAGTGCACATAACAACAGCACATAGTCCTAGTGACGTGAGAATATTCCATAAGGAATGATCATAGCCTGCCTCGACCAAGCTACAACATTCCTTATGGAATATTCTCACGTCACTAGGACTATGTGCTGTTGTTATGTGCACTAAAGCTTGATTGTTTGTAATCCGAT
>DUNL01000151.1 GCA_012839385.1 Clostridiaceae bacterium | reverse complement strand
TATGCTGAGCCGTGTTTCCGGATTTTACGAAGAAGAGGTGGCTACTATGGCCAAAGGATTAACATCGATCATCGAGCCGCTCTGTCAATAGTCAGCGATAATGACACCCCTTTACCTAGATAACTGAGCAGCAGAAATGTCACCCTTGCGCTTTTTAGAATAAAAGATTTTAGTATAGCCAAACCACGGAGAGTTGTTCTTGGGCCTACTTTTAGCCTGATCCGGCAGACTCTTGGAGCAATTGTTCTGTTGAGGCATTTGTACTATACTATCCTTGGGCTTAGTTTTAAGCGGTTCTGGTGATAGAACAAAGCCTTTGTAAATGACCTGCATCCCGATATGTCTGCTGGTGGCTACAGTGAGAGTATCATGAGGGGATGCAGGAACTTTTTTGTTACCCACATAAATGGGTAGCCGATATTTCTGACCTTTGAAAGAAAATGAAAGGCCAGAATCGAGTTTTCTCGTCTCATGCTTAGCAAAGATCAGCTGCAATTCGGAGATATCTTGCTTAGGCAAATAGGCCTTTTCAGGGTTAGCAGCCTGTACAGCAAATTTACGGTTATAGTAGGGAATATATTGCATTAAAAATTCATTAGCCTGTTCAATAGAGGAAATTCCTTTACGCTGCATATCTTTAGCCAAACGATCCTGTAAAGTCTCCCAGAGCCTTTCAATACCACCTTTAGCCTGAGCAGACTTGGCAATGATCAGTAGAATATTGAGTTCTTTGAGGGCTCTGGCAAAGTTGGTTTCTTTCTCCACTTTACCGGCCAGTTCTTCTTCAATGGTTAACTTCTTTTTCTTTTTACTGTTATAAACAAAGACGGTTCTGCCATCGGTGTAGATTTCTCTTGGTAAATGGCCGTCCTGATTCATCTGAAACATCAGTTCACAATATCCTTCGAAAGTTTCTTCCTTTTCAAAATGGAGAGCTAGGATACGACCTGTGGCATCGTCAACCGCACCATGAAGATGCAGGTAAGAACCATTGCCAAGCCAATCAAATTTGGAAGCATCCATCTGAACCATTTCGCCTTCACATTCCCGGGCATCTCTGGAGCGATGCTTCTTAGGTCTGCGCTTGGCCTTAGGAGAACGAATACCATTAGCCTTAAGGTATCTTGAAACGGTACTGACAGAAACAAAGATGCCTTTATCTTCAGCGAGCACATCGGCGGCATGACAGAAGTTATACCCATTAAGCTCCGTTTGATAAATCCGACAGATTTCCTCAGCAACCTCAGGATCCAATGCATTAGCCGGTTTTCGTCCTCTATTTTTATGCAAAATACTCATGCACCCATTTGCGGATGCCTCCGCTTTCATCCGCTGTACTTGTCTGACACTGAGGTCTAAAAGCTCTGCTGCCTGCTTATTTGTAAACCTCCCTTCTAATAATTTTTCGATAATAGTTATTTTTCTGGCTTCTTTTTTGCTCATTTCAATTTTCATCCTCCCATTATATCTTTTTTTCGGGGGATGACATTTTCCCTGATGAGTTATACCATGACATTATCGCAGATTAACAACATGACCAACGACCACTATTGTCTCTGTTGTGGTTCTGTGTTATAATGGCTTTCAAACTAAAGAGAAGTTTTTGG
>DUNL01000163.1 GCA_012839385.1 Clostridiaceae bacterium | reverse complement strand
TGTGAATGAAGCTTTGAACACTTACATTCTACCAAAGAGGTGCCTTATGGACTTTTTTACTTTACATGTTCAACTTGATTTTACAATCGGCCAAAGAAATTAGGATATATTCCGGCGAGTCATAATTCATTTATATCTACCCTGCTTTACTACGGACATGGGGACATCTTTGAGGCTCGCATCCAGATGGTTAACATGGAGAATCACCCGGAAAGACAATTTCGTGTCGTGGTCAAGGTCAAAGATAATAGAGATGCAGGGGAAAATAAGTAAAATGTTCTTTTTTTTGAATGCGTACCTAGTGTTCTTAAATTGTGACCTGTGATGTATCCAGCCAAGTTTCGCTAATGACCTATATTCGTTTTGCGGTACTGGGTCATTGAAGGCCAGAGAAATAATTTTGTTGATCATAATATAGTAACATTTGGCTTCATTATTGACTTATGTCAGAAACTATGTTAATTTATTTATTGACATAAGTCAGAAAGAGGGAGCGATAATGGCAAGGCCTAAAAGTTGCAGGCGGATTTCTTCTTACCCTGATCACTGGGTTTTTAAGGCAGATAATCTCGATGATGAACCGTTAGAGATTCTTCTTAGTATTGATGAATTTGAATGTATTCGTCTTATTGACAGAGAAGGACTGACTCAGGAAGAATGCGCTAAAGCTATGGGTGTTTCCCGCCCAACAGTTACAGCTATTTACACCGAGGCTAGAAAAAAACTGGCCCTACTGCTGGTCGATGGACGTCCTCTCAGAATCTCTGGAGGAAGCTATCAGATCGGCAATATGAAAGATTTGCCGGAAGTTCCCAAGAAAGGAGAAAAACAAATGAGAATCGCTATAACATATGAAAACGGAAATATTTTTCAACATTTTGGCAGGACAGAAAACTTTAAACTGTATGATGTAGAAGACGATGAAATAAAAAAAGAGCAGGTAATTGACGCCAAAGGACTAAGTCATGGCGCGCTGGCAGGACTATTAAAGTCTTTAGAAGTTGATGCCCTGATTTGCGGTGGGATCGGAGAAGGCGCGAGAGCCGCTTTGAGAGAAGCAGGTATCAAGCTCTATCCCGGTGTTACCGGTTTAGCCAATGAAGCTGTCCAAGATCTAATTGACGATAAACTGGAGTATGACACTTCAATAAGTTGTGGTCACCATGGACATGGCCATCACGGCAGAAGTGGCGGCAGAGGGTGCGGCTCCCATAGACATGGTCAGCGTGGTAGAAATTTGGGTCGCGGTTGCCTTGATACATAAAAGAATTGTCCTGAGGGGAAACGTTTTTATATAAACCAAAGTGCTGGCTGCTATCGAATAATCATAAGGTGGCAGCCGGCGCTTTTTTGTCCAGAGCAATTATTCCATATTGATTAACTGTTTTCTCTTATTGAAAAAGCTCCTATAAGATAAATAACAAGCAATAAATGAGGAGATGGAAGTTGTAGATAGGAGCATAAAGGTAACCATAATTTGATATTTTATAGCTTCCAGGGGTGGCGTGCCCGCAAGAATCAAGCCTGTCATCATACCGGGGAGCGATACAATGCCCAAGGTTTTCGCGGAATCGATTGTGGGCAGCATACCGGTTTTTATTGAATTACGAATAATTTCGATTGAGGATGGCAATATATCGGCGCCCAGTGAAAGCTTTGTTTCGACCTCTTCCCGCTTATTTTTGAAATCGGCCGCAATTTGTTTATAGCATAATCCTAAAGCGACCATAGAATTACCGATAATCATACCGCTGACAGGTATAATCTGATATGGCTCATATCGTATCGTTTTTGATAAAACAAGAACTAACAAGGTTACTGTCGTTCCGACTATGATAGACAAAAATGATATAGGAAGCGCGTTTTTAACTTCCCTCCCTCTTTTAGAAGCATTGTACGCGGCATTGAAGATCATAAAGAGTAGCAGCAGAGTAGTAAAAGCAGGATTCTCATAACCGAAAATATATTCCAAAATATATCCGACAATTACCAGCTGAATAACAGCTCGAACAACACCGATTATTATTTCCTTTTCCAGTTTTAGTTTTTGCCAATAGGAGAAAAAGAGCGTTACCAAGACAAGAGACGACGAGATCAATAAAGATACAATATTCATTTTATTAACTCCTCAACTGATTTGATTTCTCCATCTTCAACTGTAAGTAGCTTGTTAGCGTATTTCCTACTTTGTTCAAGATTATGTGTGATCCACAAAATGGTTATACCGTCATTGTTTAGAGATGAAATGACCTCTTCGACAATTAATGCGTTAGCCTCATCAAGAGCAGAAGTAACTTCATCTAAGAGAAGGATTTGGGGCATAAAAAGCAGACTTCTAATCAGCGCTATCCTTTGCTTCTCACCAACGGAGAGGTTTATTACGCCTCTGTCCAGATAATCTGCGGACATATGAAACATTGAAAATAAAGTCTTTACCCTTGACAAGTCAGTTTTCATATTCCTTATAGATTACGGGTATTTAATATTGTCCATAACCGTATCACCGAAAAGATGAGGTGTCTGGAAACAGTAAGCGATACTCTTTCTTAAATCAACGGGATTGTAATCCATGAAATTTTTGCCGTTAAATAATATATTTCCTTGAGTAGGACTGATCAAGTTGCTACAAAGCTTGAGAATTGTGCTTTTACCGCTACCGGACGGCCCAACAACAGAAATAAAATCACCGCCTTCAACACTTAGCGATATATTTTTAAGGATGGTTTTATTATTATTTTCAAAAGATACGTTTTGAAATTCAAGTAATGACAAAATAATTACCTCCATCTATCATTTCTTAATAGGAAAAGACTGTATTTTACGCTATTGTTAATCTCCGGTGGCTCGTGGATCCGATCACTTTCAGATTAGTGCACATCAGTTGAGAATGCAATGATGAGAAAATGAAGACATTCCCAGTACAAGGCTATTCAGCGATAAACTGACAAAGAAGCCACTCAGAAAATTAGTATAATACATATGGTAGAAAAATTAAGTCCAACATAATTAGATAAATTAATGATGTAAAGTGAGTATTGAATGAGATGGTTTTTTATTTTAGCGGAACGGGAAACAGTAGTTTTGTAGCAAAATGCATCGCCACTTCTATCGAAGATGAGCTAATTTCTATCAATGAAGTCATAAAAGAAGGACGCGAAGCGGTCTATCACTCACCTAATTGTCCTCTTGTTTTTGTTACGCCTACTTATTGTTGGCGCATACCACGAGTTGTGGAACAATTTATTAGAGAAACAGAATTTGTCAGTAACAAAAAAGCTTATTTTATTCTGACATGTGGCAGCGAAACAGGCAATGCGGTGAAGTATGTGCGAAAATTGTGCCAAGATAAAGGATTTAAATTGCAAGGTTTTGCTGATCTCATTATGCCGGAAAATTACACAGCCCTATTTACTTGCCCTGAACCTCAAGAAGCAACTGCTATTGTCGCTCGCGCGTATAATAATTTGCAAATTCTCATCGAGTATATACGCCAAGATCAAGCGTTTCCACTTTACCGCGCCAAAAAGAAATTCTTAAGCTATCTTACCCCTCCATATTACGCTCTGATTGTTAAGGCCAAAAAAATTCGCGTTTCAGAAGATTGCGTCGCATGTGGTAAATGTGTTGAGGTCTGCCCGCTCGACAATGTCATTATGACTGATGCAAATAATAAGATTTTCTTTGGCGATAATTGCACTCATTGCATGGCTTGCATTAATACCTGTCCAACATATGCTATCGATTATGGGCGACGAACTAAGGGAAAACATCGTTATCTTTTTTCTCGTGATATTGACACCGATACAGTAATAAAAAAGAAGTGATATAGCCTGGCTTACTCCGTGCTCTTAGGGGCTATTAACAATGCCTATGAAGAGAGGCACATCGTCATGTCCTTGTATTACAAAGAGGAAAGGGCGATCCAATACTACATCGACAAATTCATCCGGTGGTTTTACCGCTCCACAAATATTTACAGTATAGGCTGCTCCCGTTACACCTTTTTCATCGATAAGGACACGAGACGCTTGGCTTATACTAGATACATAAAGTGAAGCCTGAGAAGAAATAGATGAAAAATTGGCCTTCTGAGGTGAAAACGCTGTCTCAAGACCCAATTCTCGCAAAGTCTCTTCGAGTGAAATATCACAATTAACGTCAAATTTAGGTAATTTAAAATTCACAATCAATTGTTTTTGCTGTTTGTATTCATTTTCATCTTGAAGCAAGGAATAAACCTGAGGATTCTCAAGCAACTTCTCAACTGATACGCCCTCATCAGGTAGGAAAAACCACATTTGACCGGAATTATAGATGCCTTGTTTAACCGCGCCGAAATCATCACCCCAATAATAATTGTCAGGATTTGAGCGCGACATAAAATCAGCTTGGACCTCTCCGTCAGGTGTGTGAAAAATATCGCTAGTGGTCATAGCTGTACTAAACTCTGTCACCCATTTTGCTCGATAGAGAAGTGTTGATGCCAACGCCATCAAGGTATCCTGATCAAAATCAAGTCCTTTTGTATTTTGTTCTAACAGATTGTCTGTGTGTTTGTTTAACCAATGTTGAAGCTGATCCAGAAGCTCTTGGCTCTGCATATCACCTTGAAAAATAGATGCTTTATAAATATCTGCCAAAATCTCAATACTCTCCTTGTTGGTAGAAAGAGAATTATCAAGCCAGATAGAATTTGCCAACAAACTCTTCATATAACCATCGTCTATATAATGCGCGTTCCATAACGCTTTTGCTTTTTGACGTACTTGCTCAATCGAATCCAGTTCAAGTAATGACAACAGTTCAGCGCGTGTTTCGCCTCCTGCAGCTTCTGACAATAGGCAGAGATTAATATACATATTCAACGGTGAATATAGGCGGTTTTCCGATCCGTCCTCTGTCAACACTGCCGGAATTGTCCTTTGAACAAAAGCAAGCAAACCACTTTGATAATCAGGTATCTGATCTCTTTGGCGCATCAAATCGGCATGCCAAGCATCATACATTCGGTCGTAGGATTCATCATCAAAATCACCATTGCTTAAAATATAGTCTTTTTCCTGTGGGTACTCACTCATCTCAGGGAACACGGGATCAGCAAGAACGGTAACAGCGGCTACCTCAACATTAGACTTCCGAATAAATATCTGCGCGATAAAGAAACTACCCACTACCAAACCAAGGGCAGCGGCAATAGCTACCACTCTGGGCCAAGCGGATAGACCTCCCTTCCCTTTTGCCCGCAAACGCCCAACCTCTGTGAGTAGCTCTTCATCCAAGTCCCCTATCGCGTCAATTAGATGCTTAAGACTCATCAAACCAACCCTCCTTAATTAGTTCTTGCCTTAATTTGATACGTGTTCTACGTAATATAGTCTTGATTGTTCCCTCACCTCGTCCTAATAAACCGGCTATGTCTTGGATTTTGTCACAATAAAAATAACGGCAGATAAAAGCCTGACGCGCTATAGGACGCTCTCTAGCCAAAAGTCGGGAAATAATGGCTGCAAGCTCTTTGGTCTCAACCTTCGCTTCTAAATTCTCAAACCCCATAATGACTTCCTCCAGCTCTTCAAACGGTTGTACATATTGGTCACCACCTCTTTTTAGGCTTTTGCGTTCTCTCCATTTATCAATTGCGAGACCGCGCGTAATCTTGGCTAGGAAAGTCAAAAGCACATGAGGACGGTACGGTGGTATCTTCTCCCAAGCCGACAAATAAGTATCATTCACACATTCCTCACTGTCGGCAGCGTTGTTCAAGACATTGAACGCGACTACAAACAGGTAGGAGCCATATAGTGTCGCGACTTCTGCCAAAACCTCTTCGTCGCGATCCCAGAAGCGTTGAATAATTGTCTCGTCATCGTTTGCCTTTTTCACTTTTTACTCCGTCCCTCCCTATTCTATATACCGTAAAGCAGAGACAAATAGTTTCATAATTATTAGATTGACTTCAAAAATTGTTCTAGTAGACAACCGGATTAATAAAAACTATGACCAGTGATCATATTCCTATTATATGACCGATATTATTTTACCAAGATTTTCCTTAAATTTAATATAAT
>DUNL01000035.1 GCA_012839385.1 Clostridiaceae bacterium | reverse complement strand
CTATGGGCACTGACATAGACTTCGGCATGATGGAATTCGTCCGCCAGAGCGAACACCTCCTGCATTTGCCACTCATGCCGTGGCAAAGGGAGGTGTTCGCTCTGGCGGACGAATTCCATCATGCCGAAGTCTATGTCAGTGCCCATAGCCGTTCCGTCCATAGCTGTACGTTGAGCGTATGCGGTGTAGAACGCTATTTTTGCGAGGATATTGGCCGCCATAATGCTTTGGACAAGGTGATAGGCATGGCTTTGATGGGCGGCGTGGACCTGAGCAACACCGTTGCCTATACCAGCGGCCGTGTGCCCGTTGATATGGCGGTGAAAGCAATCCGCAGCCGCATCCCGGTGTTGATCAGTAAATCTCTACCCTCGGCGGAAGCAGTGGAAATGGCCAAAAAATACAATCTCACCATGATCTGTGCAGCCCAACCTCATAATGTGCTGGTATTCGCGGACGGAGCTTAGTCAAGTGAGTGAAAAGGGAGTGAAAGTGTAGCCAGCAATCTGTGGAGTGCGGATTTATTCCTGCAGCTGATTACTGTAATACTTGTCGTTTTCCAGATTCATACATGAGTGAGAGAATACATATTAAGATTCAAAATATTTAGAAAGCGAGTGTGATAGTGAATGGAAAAAAGCCCCTACAAGTATGTACTGGTCTTTATTATGACTTTCGGTCTGTGCTTCTCTGGATTTACTAACGTTATTTATGCAGCACGGGCCCTCGATGTAATGCAAATATTCAATATGAGCCAAGCGCAACTGTCCGCTATTTCCAGCGTCAGCAATCTTCCCGCATTTTTCTTCGCCATCTGGCTGGGCAATCTGATCGATAAGAGAGGTGTCCGTAAGATTCCGATCATCCTGTTTGCCCTGGCGACCGTCGCGGGAGTGGCGCGTGTCTTCTCCCCCAACTATACCATACTGTTTCTCCTTACTTTTCTCGGCTGTACCTTCTTCCTGCCCGTCAATATCATTGCTCCCAAGCTGTTTGCCCCCTATTTCTCCGCAGGCGAAATGGGAGCGGCAATCGGTGTTTATAGCTCCGGCGCCGGACTCGGCACTACGCTGGCTTTCGCTTTGGGACCAATGTTCAGCTCCACCAAGGCAGCTCTGGCTTTTATCGCCGCGGGTTACGCCGTGATGATGATCCTGTGGATTATTTTCGTCAAGGAGCCGCCAAAGGCTGAGAACGCTCCTGCTATGCAAAAGACCGATATGAAGGCGGTCCTGAAAAGCAAGACCATGTGGAAAGTCATGTTGTGCGGCGGCCTTGCTGTGGGTGCTGCCATTCTGTTGAACAGTTACGCAGTAACCGCATTCATCGGCAAAGGCATGGAACCTGCCGCGGCCAGTGTTATCGCCACCATCATGAACTTCTGCCTGTTGGTTGGCGGTGTGGTGGCCGGTTTTATCGTATCCAAGGTGGGACGCTATAATGTGCCGTATGTTATCATCTGCGTTGGCGGCGCCATCCTCTATTACCTAGCTTACTGGCTGCCAGTAGGTACCATTACCTACGTCATGATCGGTATTGCCGCTTTTGTGGTGGCCGGTTCCATTGGCGTGAATATGGGCCGTATTGCCCTGATCCCTGTTACTGGTGAATTCGGACCGGAGAACATCGGCGCTGCCGGTGGCATGAACCAGACCGCTGTCGGTCTGATCGGTTTCATTTTGCCCACCATCGCGGCTTCCATTTTCGGTACCAATTATATGGGCGTGTGGACATTCGCCGCGGTTATACTCGTTATCATTGGCATTCTGGGCGGTGTGCTTACACCTGAGCTTGGACCCAAGGGTAAATTGGCTCAGGAACAAGCTTCCGCAGCTACCGGAAAATAATTGTCCGTTATATTTACGCGGGCAAAGCTATAGATAATAACAAATTAAGGAGGTATTCTATATGGACAGAATGAAAGGTAAGATCGCTGTTGTGACCGGCGTGGCCTCCGGTATTGGTAAGGCTATCGCCGAAATGTTCGCCGCTGAGGGTGCGAAGGTAGTGGCAGCGGATTTTGACGCCACGGGCGGTCAGAAGACTGTCGACGGCATTAAAGCGAGAGGCGGCGAGGGCATCTTTGTTTCCACCAACCTACGCAAGAAAGAAGATGTGGAAAACCTGAAGCAGGTGACGCTGGATACTTACGGCACCATCACTACCCTGGTTAACTCCGCTGGGGTATTGGTTCATGCTCCCTTCATGGAACATACCGACGAGGATTATGAAAAAGTCAGTGAGACCAATTTCCGCGCTTATTGCTGGACTATGCAGGCTTTCCTGCCGGTGATGGTGGCTAATCCCCAGCAATGCTCCGTACTGAATATCGCCTCCATCTCCTCCGTCAAGCCGGAATCCAACGCCTATTATTACGGTGCGTTCAAGGCCGCAGTGGACCTGATGACCCGTAACCTGACCCGGGAATTTTCACCTCAGGGTGTGCGTCTGAACGTGATTTGTCCCGGCCCGGTCAATACGAATATGACCCCGCAGGAAGTGAAGAACAGCCCGGTGATCCAAGCTGAGATGTGCAAGAATGTCTGTTCCGTCGGCCGTCTGGGCGAGCCGGAAGATATAGCCTATGCTGCCACATATTTGTGCTCTGACGAGGCTTCATGGGTAACAGGCGCTCACTTTGTCATCGACGGTGGCGCTTGCATGATGGGTTAAGTTTTTCAAAGAACTGTTATGGTCCGGCCCCCAGGGCCGGACCTATTTTCCCTGGTACTGATGCTGACCCAGTGGTGGATGGGCATATATACTCGGGGTCGGATAATTTCCCTGTGGGCTTCAGAAAAGCGGAGTAATATGACACTCTGAGGATCGTTTTATAGAAAGGAGAAAAACGATGGATGAAAAATTATACCCACAGCGTTGGTTGATATTGGCGGTATTGTTTGTAGTAGTAAGTATTTTGCAGTTTGCAGTTATTATTACTCCAGGTATTGCTACAATTTTTATGCCTGAATATGGTTTTACCCCAGCCCAATTTGGTATCGTATGTAATATGCCCTTCCTGGCCGGTGTGCTGTTCGGCATCCCCTGCGGGTCTCTGGGCGACCGCTATGGCACGAAAAAACTGATGCTCATCGGTCTGATCATATTTATAGTTGGTGCGTTTTGGCGGGTTTTCGCTGCGGACTTCATCTCTCTTTGTATATCCAGTTTGGTGATGGGTTTTGCCTTAGCTACCCTTAACTCCAATTCCACCAAAATAATACGTTTATGGTTCCCCGGCCGGGCCATGGGTTCTGCTATGGGTGTGTATGTATGCGGTGCCTCTCTAGGAGCCGGCGTGGCGCTGAAGATCGGTCCCAGCTTTGCTAATTCCGCTGCCGCCTTTATGGCCTGCGGTTACGCAGCTATTGCCACCCTCGTAGTCTGGTTGCTGTTCTTCCGTAACCATCCTGACGGTGAGAGGAGCGAGGAAGAATCGAGCCTGCAGCAGATGAAAGTGGTAATGAAAGACAAGAACGTATGGCTGATCTCAGTGATGATCTTTTTCATTTTCGGCTGCTCAACTACGGCTCAGACCTATATGAACGCTGGTCTGGCTGATTACGGCTCCGGCAATATAGCGATGGCTTCCAGCATTTCCGCTTCCTCGGCGCTATTCGTGGCCATCGGCTCTATTTTTATGCCCGCCTTTTTCGCCAGGTTTAAGAAGTTGCGCCCGGTAATGCTGCTCCTGTGCATTGCTCAGTTCATCGTATTGTGCCTGATCTTTATCCTTCCCTTTGGCCTCCCTACGCTGATCCTGATGTTCTTCATGGGACTGTTCCTGGGTGGTATGCTGGCCATGGGTAAGGCCATTCCGGCGCTGTTACCCAATATCAATCCCAAAAACCTGGGAGCGGTAGGCGGCATTCAGAGTACATTCCAAAACGTGGGCGCCTGGTTCGTGGCCGGTTATATCATCGCCCCGATCTGCCAGGCTGTGTGCCCCGGCAATCTCTATTTTGGGATCTATGTGGGCTGTGGTATCTGTGCTTTGCTGGCGGGACTAACCGTTATGTTGCTGCCGGAAATGCCTACCTCCGTCGATGCCAAGCTAAAGATGGAAATGGGAAAAAACGCTGCCAACGCGGACATCTGAACAGTTTCTACTCCTCAAAATAGAGTATCCCAGTTATTATCTGTACTTTTTAGCAGTTTTCTGGTTGGGTAAGCAAAAAAGCGCATCAGTTGATGCGCTTTTTTGCTAGTTAGCTCAGTATGCCTGTTGAGTTGGTAGGTTGAGAGAAACCATACCGCCTAGTTAATGACTGAAAAAAATAATGAAAACAAATGTCAAAATTAGCAACAGATATAAGAGGCAACTGGAGAAAGGCAGGATAATCTATGGAATACCGTACCGGAGGAGTCATCAAGACTGGCCGCCAGCGAGAAACAATTACACTACTGGGGTGGTCCCCGCCGTACCTGTGGTGAGCCGGTGTATCTCACCAAAAATGGTGAGGGCGATCTCGTGGTGATAGATATAGAGGTGGCTGGTGCGGTAGTAAGAAATTTATTTCTTTTGCAGGAAAGCGCTGTTAGATGTCGAAACTGTACGTACTAAGGTAAAATCTTAATAGCGTCTAATCAAGACCACGGAGGTCTTCTCGCCCTGGATGGAGCAAGGGGGATCCTTCGTGTTTTTTTATTTTAGAAAGGGGGGATTGAAAAGGCGAGCGATTTTTTTATGCTGTTAAATGTGCTCAGCATATATGATGCCATCTAAATCTTTGAATTAGCGTATCGTTACTATGGAGGAGGGAGAAAATTTGCGTTTCAAAAAAGCCATTTTGTTGTTATTGGTAATGCTGCTCTCTTGTGGGCTTTTACTGGGCTGCGGTTCAGATAAAGAGGTGCAGACGGAAAAGGATAAGGTTCCTCAGGAACTGGTTATTGGTATTGGCAGGGATTTTTATGATGGCCCTGAAACAGGCAACTTTTTGCATCCAAGCACAGGGGTTTGGGAATCGCTTACTTACCCTGGTGAAGACCTGGAACCGGTAAAGCAGCTGGCAACAAAAATTACCGCGGATAACACCAATAAGGTCTGGACGGTTATCCTGCGTGAGGGTGTCAAGTTTCACGATGACTCTTCCCTCAATGCCGATGCAGTGGTCAAAAGTGTCATGCGTTTGAAGAATAATCCTAAGCTGGATGGATATAATACCTTTCCTAACCTGGATAAGGTAGAAGCGGTGGATGACAAAACTGTCAAGTTTACCTTCAACCGCCCGGAACCTGGTTTTGCAGCTAAGGTGGCCGGCAAGGGCTGTCCCATTTTCAGCATTAAGAGTTTCGATGAACAGGGTAAAGTAACTCATCCTTATGGTACAGGCCCCTTCAAATTTGAGAACTACAAAAAGGGTGAAGAACTGGTCATCACCCGCAATGATAACTACTGGGGCAAAAAGGCCAAGTTGGAGAAAGTGACATTTAAAACCGTGTCCGATCCCTCAACACGTTTAGCCGCTTTGACAACCGGTGAAATCGATGCCATTGTGGATGTGGGCGGTGTTCTGCCGGAGCAGGCCTCCACGATCAAAGATGACAAAAACATGGTCTTGCTTACACAGCCGGTGACGACATCCCACTACATTATTTTTAACAACAAAAAGGAACCCTTCAAAGATAAGAACCTCCGCAAGGCGGTCAGCTTATCCCTGGACCGCAAGCAGTTGGTAGATAAAGTGCTGAGCGGTTATGGTGATCCCGCGGATACAATCTACACACCACTGGCAAAGAAGTGGGTTACCAAGGGGTTATGGAAAACAGATAAGGCTAAAGCCAAGGAACTGGCAAAAATTGATAAGACGCAAAAGGTGGAACTG
>DUNL01000049.1 GCA_012839385.1 Clostridiaceae bacterium | reverse complement strand
CATCCAGATGAATGGAATTATCATAGTCAATGCTCCCAAAATGAGGATGGCTTGTGCTATGAAACGTGCAGCACGACTTGATCTCAATTTCTCTCACTCCCACTCAATAAACGACCCAATTCTTGGATCCCCGCAGCTGGATCAGGGTAACTGCGAACACCAAGAAAAATAAAATATAAGCCATGGCACTGGCGTATCCCATCTTGAAGTACTCAAAAGCACACTGATATAGATAATGAACAAGTACTGATGTGCTACGAGCAGGACCTCCCCTGGTCATGACATAAATGAGGTCAAAGGCTTGGAAGGACCCGATGACTGACATTATTACCACAAACAAGGTGGTTGGCGATAGGAGTGGTATGGTAATATACCACATCTTAGTCAGCCAGCTAGCGCCATCGATCTCGGCCGCCTCGTAGTAGACTTCAGGGATACCCTGCAGTCCGGCTAGGAATAACACCATATTAAAACCCAAACCCTTCCAGATACTAACCAGGATTACTGCTGGCATAGCCCATTTCACACTCGATAGCCAAGTGGGACCTTGAATTCCAGCAAGCCCCAGTAAGTAGTTGACCAGACCGAATTCCGGGTTGTATATCCACTGCCAGACGATTCCCACAGCAACCATGGACGTAATCACAGGTAGAAAATAGATGCCTCGATAGAGTTTGACCAATGGAATATTCTGGTTCAAGGCCAAGGCCAAGAAAAAAGCGATAATGATACCGATTGGTACTGAGCCGATGGTGTAGTAGATCGTGTTCCACAAGACCTTGCGAAAAGTAGGATCAGCTACCAACTCACGATAGTTCCCCAGGCCGTACCATTGCATGGGAGTCAGCAAATCCCATTTGACGAAACTTAGTCCAAACGACGCTACCATGGGGAACAGCATAAAGATCAAGAATCCTATCAGATTAGGCGAAAGCAGAACTGCGGCCCAAAAACGATCGCTGTAGGCGAGACGTTTCCAAAACGATACTCTCGATTCACTGGCCACGTTTAACCCCCCTAGGGGGCATGCCCCGGCAATCTCCGAGGCATGCCCAAGTTCCTTCCACTTACTTGGCTTCGGCGGAAAGCACACTGTTTACTCTTGTAGTTAGTCTATCTAGCACTTGGTTGAGGTCTTGGCCGTCGTGCCAGAAGTAATCTAGCTCTTCGGTAAGTATGTCCCAGGCTTCTTTCGGGACCATGATGGCCGGATGGGGCCTGGCGTATTTGGTGAAGAAAGGAATGACCTCTTCAAATCCAGGAGGATGTACCACGGGATCAAGCCATTCCTTGATACCGCTATCTGAGTACATTTCAGTGCGGTTAGGCATCCATAAACCGCTACGGACTAGATCGATTTGGTATTCCTTAGAGGAAAGGAACTTGACTAAGCGCCAAGCGGCTTCCGGGTGCTTTGTACCTTTCCATATAGCATGTAAGTGTGCAGTACCAGAAGTTGCAGGGACTTTGAATACAGGAAGTGGAGCAACTCCTACTGGAAAGTCCATCTGGGAGCTGATGGATGGTTCCTGGGCCCT
>DUNL01000287.1 GCA_012839385.1 Clostridiaceae bacterium | reverse complement strand
TGGTTTACCGTGCGGGTTCGCGTGCGCGTCTGCCAGTTCCGCCACGACCGCTTGTAGCTTAAGTATTATTGCAAATCGAGCGGAAATTGTCAATTGATCCCGCGGATTGGATTTTTATTTGCCTTAATATAAAATTGATTCATAAAATATTACTAAATTTGTGGGGACTTGATAAGGTCATTTTGTATTGCCAAGTGTAGAGAAACAAGTATATCTTGGCTCAAACCGCCGTGGAAGAAGAGAGATATCTTTTTCTTGTATAAAGTAACTTTACAACTAAGAAATTAGAAACACTTTCCGGCAAAGGTTAAATTAGTGAGGTCAAACCATGGTTAATATAAGTGAAATAGTGAAACAGCAGCGAGAGACCCTGATAAAGACAAGACGTTTCTTGCATAAGCATCCTGAGTTATCAGGACAAGAAACCAATACCTTAGCCTTTATTAAATCTAAATTAGAGCAATTTAAGATACCAATTGTTTACGAAGGCGAAAAGTTAGGACTAGTGGCTCGACTCAATGGACCGGCCACAGGCAGGGTAATCGCCTTTAGAGCTGACATTGACGCTTTGCCTTTGCATGATGAGAAAGACGTAGACTACGCTTCATCGGTTACCGGGGTTATGCATGCCTGCGGACACGATGGTCATACCGCGATTTTACTAGGGCTGGCGGAAGTTCTCTCGACGCATCCGGAGTTGATTCAAGGCGATATACTATTTGTTTTTCAGCAACATGAGGAGATGCCGCCGGGAGGCGCCAAGGGTATCGTAGAAAGTGGAATCCTCGCGGATGTTGACGCTATATACGGGCTCCATCTCTGGACTTTTACACCCTGTGGGCAAGTCGGCATTTCTGTTCAGCAATGTATGTCAGCTAATGAACTGTTCAAAATAGAATTGACCGGTAGAGGTGGTCACGGCGCCGCCCCTCATAAATCAGTCGATACCTTATTGTTGGGCGCGCATATTATTCAAGCGTTGCAGTATGTTGTTAGTCGTAATGTGGATCCGATACAACCCGCTGTCCTTACAGTAGGTAAATTTAATTCCGGTCGTAATTTTAATATTATTGCCGAGCAAGCTACTCTGGAAGGTAGTATCCGCTACTTTGATGATGCCACTCGCGATCTGATGCGAGCCCATATTGAAAAGACAGTCGCCGGCGCTTGCGCCAGCTTTGGCGCCGAATATTCCTATACTTATGAAAATGTCTGCCCGGCTGTTATTAATGATCCGACAGAAGCCGAACGTGTCCACTCAGCAGTTCAAGACATAGATGGCGTAAAGGCGATCGCTATGCCACCACAGATGATTAGTGAAGATTTCTCATATTATCTGCGCGAGATCAAGGGTTGCTACTTTTTTGTTGGGGCGGCTAATGAAGAAGCGGGTATCGTTTTTCCCCATCATCATCCACGCTTTGATCTTGATGAAAATGCCTTGGAAATAGGGCTTGAAGTCTTTCTCAGGCTCTGTATTAGCTGATTTGGGTTAGAATACCCATATGAGAGAAAGTTATCGTAGTTTAAAACGAGAAGGACGCTCCAGCTACATTGATAGAAAATCGGAGTTTATCGGTATTGCCGGACCGGTGGCGAGCGGAGTTGAGGCCGAAAACTTTGTCAACACGGTTCGTGCTGAGTTTCCTGATGCCCGACACCATGTATATGCCTGGATCATAGGGGGCGAGGAAGCCTTGCAAAAATATTCTGATGACGGGGAGCCTCGGGGAACAGGCGGTCTGCCTGTTCTCGATGTCTTACTGCATCAAAATATTGAGGACGCCGCAGTTGTGGTAGTGCGATATTTCGGTGGGGTTTTGTTGGGTACCGGCGGCTTGGTCAGAGCCTATAGCTCCGCGGCCTCTCAGGCAGTAGAAGACGCGATTCCCCATATAAGGCAAAAACTACAGATTTACAGATTAACAGCTCCTTATGCTTTTGCCGACAAACTAAGGTATCAATTAGAAGAAGCCGCTTTCTGGCAATCGGAAGCGGAATTTGGTCTGGATGTAGAATGGGAAGCCGGTACACCCGATAGTCGTAGAGAGGAGCTGATTCAGTTGGTACAAGATGTTACAGCGGGTTCAGCCCTTATTGAACCACTTCGCAGCGACTATATCTCATTACCGGATCTGATCAAGTGAAAAGATGATACCGCTATGGTTTGAGGGCTTTGCGACGCGATACAAGCAGGGGAACTAAGCTAATGATCTTTAACTAAAATTAAATTCAGATTGATTTATAATAGATCACGATACTTGATCGCACAAAGAGAAAAAACTTGTGGGATCCAAAATATTACAGCGGGAGAGCGACTTTGCCTGATACTAGATCTACACAAATTAAAACAATCCTGGAGCAGCAGTTCCGGATTTCAGAGCGGACTTGGGAGTTATCAGAGCAGGCCCTGACAGAGTGCGCGTCTGCTTTCAGAGAAATAGAACAGCGGTCCCAAAGGCGCCAACTGGGAGTAATCAAGGCGATGCAAGATGCCGGAGTATCTGAAAACGCCTTCGGCAACAACACAGGTTACGGCTATAGCGATTCAGGTCGCGATCAATTAGAACGAAGCTTCGCGGCGGCACTCAACGCGGAGGACGCCATTGTACGCCTTCAGTTTTCTTCAGGTACACATGTCCTCGCGACTTGTCTTTTAGGTCTTTTGAGTCCGGGTGATGAAGTAATATTCGCCGCCGGGCGCCCTTATGATACTTTGTTAGACACGTTACAGTATTTGCGTGAGAGGCAGATCGATGTTGTAGAGTTAGATCTCACGCCGAGCGGTAAAGTCGATGAAGAAGCTCTTTTAGCAAGGCTTTCGCCCAGAACGAGGCTCGTGTATATTCAAAAATCTCGAGGGTACGACTTAAGAGAGACTCTTCTGAGTCAGGAGATTGGTCGCGTTTGTTGCTTGGTGCAACAAGAGCGCTCCGGCATATGGACCATGGTAGATAACTGTTACGGTGAGTTCAGTGAGGATTATGAGCCGACCTATTACGGAGCTGACTTGATCGCCGGTTCCTTAATCAAGAATCCCGGGGCCGGGATAGCTCCCAGCGGTGGTTATATTGCCGGTAAGTCCGAGCTCCTGGAGAGAATATCCTACGCGATGACAGCGCCGGGAGTGGGCCGACATATTGGCCCACAACTTGGCTACAGCCGTATCTTAATGCAGGGACTATATTTCGGGCCCCTGGTCGTGGCAGAAGCTATGAAGGGCGCGGTTCATGCCGCGAGCTTGTTTAAGCGGGCAGGTTACCGGGTCAGCCCAGCCCCTGAGGCAACAAGAGGAGACATTGTCCAAGTAATAAAACTGGAGTCAGAGGCCAAGTTAATAGCTTTTTGCGAGGCTATCCAAAAAGCCGCGCCTGTAGATAGCTATGTGAAGCCGATCCCTTCCCCCATGCCCGGATATGACTGTGATATTATTATGGCATCTGGTTCCTTTATCCAGGGCTCATCAATTGAGCTGTCAGCTGATGGTCCTCTAAGGACGCCATATGCGGTTTTTTTACAGGGAGGCCTAAATTTTACTAATTGCAGATTGGGCGCATTGCTAGCCTTAGAAGCAGTGAACAAAGCCGGGGAATAATATGTCGCGCGAACAAGATGATCTTTTTGGATTAAGACGTAAGAGGGAACGTAGGAAGAAGCTACGTACAGTTGTTCTCTCAATTGTCTCGGTCGTGCTGGTAGCGCTTCTGATAGCAGGACTTTTGTTTGTACTAGGGGGTAGCAGTGCCAATATTAGACTGGCCTTTTTTAATTTTGACTCTATTCAACAAACAATAATAGCGAAAGGACTAATAGTCAGAGAGGAAGTTCAGTTGTCAGCACCCGTTACCGGTTCACTTTTTCCACTCTATCATGCCGGTAGCAAAGTTAGCAATGGAGACCAGATCGCGACGGTATTTTTGCCGGGTCAAGAAGATATCGCGCAGGAAATAAACAATCTGAAAAGGCAGATTTATCATCGACAGACAGAGCTGGCCAGGACTGACTTTACTCATCCTCAGATTCAAAAGGCCAAACAACTAGGTGAAGCTGAAGTTCTCTCCGCGATCAATTCCGCTCGACTTGCTGCCGGTGAAGGAGCTGTTATCAGCATCGAAAGGGTTAGAACAGATGTTGAACAGACCATCAACTATAATAGTGACCAATTACGCTGGTTGCAATTTGACGATGCTGAGCTATTGAAACTGCAAAGACAGTATAAGACTTTAATTGATGGCCTCAAAAACAATCAGCACGGTAGCGTAATTAAAAGCACTAAGCCCGGCTGGATATCTTATCGCAACTGGTTAACAAGTGTTCGGCAGACAGATCTACTTTCTATTTCTAAGGATCAGTTATTACAAAATATTAATTCAGCTGAGGCTGTTTCCGCTCCTTTTGATTTTCCGGAAACGATTGAGCGAGGAGATAACGCCTTGACCCTGATTACAGGTCAGGAACAGTACTTGGCTTTCTTTTTGCCGGGACTAGATAATAAGGACATTAATGATAAACAGTCCTATACCATCAGCTCTTTGACAACAGATGTAGTTCTCAATGATTGTCAGTTGTTGCGTCAGGAAGAGGTGACAGATGGGCTTCTGGTTGTTTTCAAGACCAGACAAGGACTAGATAGACTAGCTAATCTGCAGCTTGACAGTTTCAGAATTACACTCTCCGAACAGAGTGGACTTATCATGCCTGTTGCCAGCCTTCTTGACTATGTCCCCGGTCAAGGTGCAGCCAGAATCATGAAAGTAATAGGTGGGAAAACACAAATTGTCCCGGTAATTATAGAAGCTACCGATGGGTTTTATGTCTTGATTCGTGGTCGTGACGGCGATCCTCTGGCACCTAAAGTGGCAGATATCTATGTGCGAAATCCTGAACAAGTAGAAGCCGGCGTAGTTCTTGACTGACATTTTCGTTCTTGACAAAGTGAATGCCATTGTTGGCACGGATATTCCGTCTCAATATAGACAAGGGTAATCGTGACGCTGTTCATTGAGAGTCAATCTGCTATAATGTGATAATCAGTCTAAGTGTCGAATATAGTTAACTGGAAATCGACTTGCCATTAACACTCCTTAGACGAAATATAAGGGAGGTAGCCCCTCCCTCAAAATTTGTAAAGAATCAGGTGAAGTATAAGTGATCAATGAGATCAGAAGACAGGAAATTGCCGACAATCTGGCAGAGGTAAAGACAGAAATTAAAAACACATGTGAGATGGTCGGGAGGGATCCCGAAGAGGTCAGGCTGATCGCGGTCAGTAAGAATTTCCCCGTAGCGGATATAGAATGCGCTTTACTTTCAGGACAATATGATTTCGGTGAAAATAGGGTTCAGGAACTGACCCCGAAAATAGATGCTTTGGTGGATCATTCGGATATCAATTGGCATTTGATTGGTACCCTTCAGAGAAACAAGGTTAAATTTGTGACGGGTCGTGTTGTTTTTATCCATTCTGTAGACACTTTGCGCTTGATCAATCAGATTCAACGCCTTAGCGCCAAGAATGAGTGTTGTAGCGATATCCTTCTTCAGGTTAACATCTCAGGCGAAGAAACTAAGTTTGGTTTTGAGCCGGAAGATTTAGACGAGGCTTTTGAACATACATTAAAGACTTGTCCTCAAGTGAGGATCCGGGGCTTAATGACAATGGCGCCCTGGTATGATGACCCGGACGATACTAAGCCTGTCTTTGCGGAAGCTGCTCGTTTAATTGCTGAGTTTAAAGAAAAATATCAGCTTGATTATCTTGACCAGCTCTCGATGGGTATGAGTCATGACTATAAACAGGCGATTGCTTGTGGTTCAACTATGGTTCGTATTGGCACGGCCATTTTCGGACATAGAGATTATTCGTCATAAAAACCTACTTGAGGGAGTAGCGTTCGCAAAAAAAGTAAATATAACCGCCAACATTACACCTGTGTTACAAATCTTCGCTTACTATCACATAGCGATTGCAAAAACTTAACAATTAAGTTGTGCTAGATGCCTTTTTATTGAAAAGGTCAACTTCCATATCTATAATTTGTTTAGAGCAAAATTTGATTATTTATCGGACAGAGAAGCGCCGTAAATGGCGCTTTTCCTCAATGGGAAGGAGGCGTATCATGTCGTTTTTAGATAAACTGTTCGGGCGTGACGTTGACGATAGTGATATTTATGAAGAATACGAAGACGACTATTATGAGCCTGAGACAGAGGTGATGCGGCAACCGGTTGGAGCTAACTCCACTAAAAAATCCAGTCGTGTAGTGAACTTTAACCAGGGCTCTTCGGTGAGCAATCAGCACCATGTCGAAATTGTAGAACCTCAGAATATGGAGTCAATGTGGCAGATCTGCGATTATGTTCGGGAGGGAAAAACTGTCATCTGTAATATTGAGAGTATTTCCGCTGAGCATAGACAGCGTCTGGTAGATTTCGTGACCGGTGCAGCCTATGCGCTGGAAGGTGAGATCCAGCCGGTATCACAACTGATTTTTGTTTTCACTCCGCACTCAACCAGGGTTAGCCGTGATCGTGGTAGAGGGTATGACGACTATGCCTTAGCGTCAAATAATGACTATATGCGTGATGCCAAAGTATTTGCCAGATAGCAGTTTTTACGATAGTCTGTCGCTATAAAGCTGACAAAGCGAAAGACGGCTTGTCTGAATGGAGGCACAGGGTTAGATTTTCCGACCCGTATTGAATATGAGCCAGGTTACTGTCGGTCTTGATATAGGTGGCAGCACTACTAAGATAATAGGGTTTAAAAATAAGAAGCTCCTCAGAGAATGTCTGGTAAAGGCAAGTGATCCGGTTGCCTCAGCATACGGGGGCTTTGGTTTTTTTCTAAAACATAATTCCTTAAAATTAAAGGATATTTCCGATATAAGAATTACAGGCGTAGGAGCTTCTTTCATAGAAGGACAGCTTTTTGACTTACCTACTACCAGAGCAGACGAATTTTTATCTGTAGGGCTGGGTGGGCTATATGCCGCCAAAGTTGATGAAGCTATTGTAGTTAGTATGGGCACCGGTACTTCTTTTGTTTATGCCAATCGACAGTCCGTCAGGCATGTGATAGGTTCCGGAGTTGGTGGAGGTACTTTGTCCGGTCTCGCCAATACAATTCTCAACATTCGCGACATTGATACCGTGACTGAATTAGCCAAAGATGGTGATCTTAGTCTGGTTGATCTTGCAATAGCGGATATTTCTAATGATGATATTCCCGGTCTAACAGGAGATACTACAGCCTCGAACTTTGGCAAGGTTAAGGACACCGCTCGGATTGAGGATCTGGCCCGCGGTATAGTCAACTTGGTTTTCCAGTCCGTTGGCACGGCGGCAGTATTGGCAGCAAAAGTAAAGAATATTAAAACTATTGTCTTTACGGGCAATCTGATACGTGTAACTCCGGGTATCGCGGTACTTAAATCATTCTCTACCCTCTATGATGTAGATATAATCATTCCCAAGCATGCTGAATTCGCGACAGCGATTGGCGCTGCTCTGAGTCGTTTCCATGAGTCTTGAAGTATAGATATTAAGTTTAAACCAGACTTTCCAAGATCTTCTTATCTACCAGATTAGGTAAAGTTATATGATCTGTATCCGCGCGCAGCTCATTGTATTCATTGGCTGTTAAAATAGCGTTAGGATTTCTGGCCCAGGCGCGTCTCGAGACTCCAACCATGACATCCCAGGGCATTGACATCCGTAGTATCCGGTCTACGCGTTCGCTACCGTCAAGAACCATGCCGAATCCTCCGTTGATAGCATTGCCGATTCCGGTTCCGCCGCCGTTATGCAGGGCGACCAGACTCATGCCGCGAGCGCAGTTGCCGGCAAAACATTGTGTAGCCATGTCAGCCATGATATTAGAGCCGTCTCTGATATTAGATGTTTCCCGAAATGGTGAATCCGTTCCGCCTGTATCATGATGATCGCGGCCCAACATGACAGGACCAATGGTGCCGTTGCGGACCATCTCGTTAAATTTCAAGGCGATTTTTAATCTGCCGGCGGCATCCTGATAGAGGATTCTACATTTAGTTCCCACAACCAGATTATTCTTGTGAGCATCGCGTACCCAGTTGTAATTATCACGATCCTGATATCTTCTGTCCGCGTCGATACATTCCATTGCCGCCTGATCTGTTGCCGCCAGATCCGCGTCTTTTCCTGAGAGACAGCACCAGCGAAAGGGGCCATAACCGAAATCAAATAGATGTGGTCCCATAATGTCTTCAACATAGGAAGGGAAAACGAAGCCATCAACAGTATCGTTCTTGTTTTTGCACACATCCTTAACGCCCGCGTCAAAGACGGCTTTGAGAAAGCTGTTGCCATAATCAAAGAAGTAAGTCCCGCGCGCGTGCATTTGGCATATTAACTCATAGTGCCTGCGCAGGCTTTTGTTAACCAGTTCTCGAAATGGATGAGGGTCTTCCGTCAATAACCTGGTGCGTTCAGCAAAGTCTATGCCCTGTGGACAGTAACCACCGTCGTATGGCACATGGCAAGAAGTTTGGTCTGATAACAAATCGACATGTATTTCATTAGTAAGCAAATATTCCAAGAGATCGACAACATTACCATGGTAGGCAATGGCGCAGGGTTCTTTCCTCTTCTGCATCTCTTGCGCCCAAGCCACAGCTTCAGCAAGAGAATTAGTTTTTCTACTGACCCACCCTTGTTCAAATCTAGTATGTATCCTTGATTCATCAACCTCAGCTATAATACTGACCGCGGAAGCTATTTCGGCAGCTTTGCCCTGGGCGCCACTCATTCCCCCCAGACCGGAGGAAACAAATAATTTACCTGCCAGGTCTTGATCTTGCGGAATGCCCAGTTCAATGCGACCGGCATTAAGAAGTGTGTTAAAGGTTCCGTGTACAATTCCTTGAGGGCCGATATACATCCAGCCCCCCGCGGTCATCTGACCGTAATTAGCTACACCGAGGGCTGCCGCTCTGTTAAAACCGGCCAGGTTATCTGCGAGACCCACCATTAAACCGTTAGTAATAATTACTCGTGGCGCGGTCTTGTGTGAATGGAATAATCCCAGAGGATGTCCTGATAAGAGGACCAGAGTCTGCTCGTCAGTTAATATCTCTAAATATTTTTTAATCAGGTGATACTGCATCCAATTCTGACAAACTTGCCCTGTCTCACCATATGTAACAAGCTCATAGGGGTATAAAGCTACGTCAAAATCCAGATTATTGTCAATCATGACTTGAAAAGCCTTGCCTTCAACGCAGTTGCCCTTGTATTCATCAATGGGTTTTCCGGTTATTTTACCTTGGGGACGGAAACGATAACCGTAAATACGACCGTGTTTTTCCAATTCTGCCGCAAATTCTACAGCCATCTGTTCGTGGTGTTGAGTTGGGATATAACGGAGAGCGTTTTCAATAGCCAGCATTTTGTCAGATTTTGTGAGTCGCGCCTCTCGACGCGGGGCTCTTCTAATGCCCGATTCAAATTGAGGGTGATCAGGTAACTTATGGAAGAGATCAAATAGCATTTTGGACTTGATATTGGCATCCATAGAGAATTTACCTCCTACGGTAAGCGGTAATTAGCGTTAATATGTATATAATAAGTTTAACTGGAATTTACTTCAATTATTTTAAATATTTTGCTTTTGACTTTTCAATAAAACCTCTAGATTAGAAACGTTTATCTTTTGTCAGGTAAGTATGAGAATAGAGAAATATAGGATCAAAAGAACTGAAAGCGAAATTACCAATGGTAAACAATAATTGCTTACTTTAAGTAAACATCCAAGGGGTTGCATGTGAAAGTCTCATGTTTATAGTATACATATAGTAAATTCGCAATTTATTCGTTACTAAAGTTGACATAAATAGGTACCGATGGTATTCTTATCAGGCCCCCTTCCGCTGGAAGGGCGAACGGACCTTGAAAATTGAACAGTGAGACAACAAAGGAGCCCTGACAATTCCTAAAATAGGA
>DUNL01000156.1 GCA_012839385.1 Clostridiaceae bacterium | reverse complement strand
TAGGCTTTTTGTCATATCTAAATTGTCTTGGATAAAAAAGCAGCGCTCAAAGTTTAAAAAACAGGAAAGGCAGCCTCAAAGAGAATTTGTCTCCGGTGAGTTTAAACTTTGAGCGCTGCTTTTTTATCCAAGACAATTTAGATATGACAAAAAGCCTAATAGCCTCATCATCCATTTTCTTAGGTGCTGAAATACGAACTCTGCCATCAGGCGGGTGCACTGATAGGTGGAGTTTTTTTATGTCTTTCTTGATTAATTCAATTTCTATGTCATTAACAATGGGTCACCCCTCCCCCTTGTACAAAAAGGCTCTGATTGTCGGCAGTTTGTAAGGCTTGGTAAACCGCGTCTGCCCCGCGTCTTTAAGAAACTCCTCTACCGATGTCTCCCCGCTGTATTTACCTACTTTATTACGGAACTCGTTCGTGTTTCGGATTACAAGACGTCAAAATATAAACAAGCTGAAGAATTCTCAGCACGCCTATATTTCCGCATCATCATCTCTATGACTTTCAAAGGATTGATTAATAAGATACATTGCCATATCAAGCTGTGTGGGCGCGGAAAGCCGAAACTCCACATCCCCATTACCCCAGTGACCAGCACTTGAAATATCCTTGCACAGGTTATGCGGGTCGTAAACTTTATCAAAGGGCATATTCAGTGTAAGAATCAGCTCTTTTTTTAGTGGTATAATGTCAACAAAGTTTGTGTCTGTTTTATAAGCAATATAAACCTTCTTATATTCCTCATGGACTGATGCATCAAGGTTAAGAATTCTCCGGCGAAGCAAATTAAACAAACTCAGAGTTTCTTCACTCATGGAATTGATGTGTTTATTCTTATAGTCTTCCTGGAATAGGTGCGCTGCCAACTCTTCCTGGCTGTATTTTTTATAACTGCTTGCAGTCCAGCTCTTAAATACTTGGTAGGCTGTTAAAATAGCACTTTCCCAAGAATCTTTGATATGTGCAGCTAATTCAGTTGTATGGTTCCATGGGAATGTTACCAGCCTAACCCACCGACCGCTTGACCAGCGGTCAGAAAAATCTTCTATTTTACTAAAATAGTAATTTTCAAATCTTTCACTATAGCTCCAATCAAGGCAAAGAGAAATCTCGTAGCTATCACCAACACGCTTAAACCGAAGTATCAGCCAATTCCCTAAATTCACGGATATCATATTACCATCCCGGTAGGTGACCGACAAAATATGCTGGGCCTGGTCTAAATCTACAATACGCGCAATTTCCTGAATGATCTCCTTCGCGGCAATAAGATCTTTTTCTGCTGGGAATACATTAATCAACATCTCTTTTGCTGTTATTTTATAGTCTTCAATGTCTTTATATTCTGGAATAGGCCAAACCTCTACAGCTGCTTTTGATAATTCCTCTGCCCGCTTCTTAATCTCTTCCTCATTCCAAGTATCCAAGTTAGCTAGGCTTTTGTTTAGATGAAGAGGGCTGTCAGCAAAACCACCCTTCATATCCCGTTTTTCATTGAACGGCCTGTCACTTAATTCCGAGTTATAACCTGTAAGGGTTAAATTCCCTATCGTGTGCAGATAATTTGCCTGTACATCTTTCCAGTTGTCACCAAGCTCCTTACGCCATTCTAACGATAGATTATTATTTTGAGGCATGATGTGTTCAATTGTATAATTTCCGACCATCATCTTCTCTTTGCGGCCAAAGTTTTCAAGCTTACCTAATAAATAATTACGGCTTTGATAATTATAAACATCTTTGGCCATAAACTCCCTAATGAATTCATCATCCCGCGGAAATCTCCTATACGACCTTTTGCGTAACAGTGCTATTTCAAAGCTTTCTAGATGTTTTTCCTTATCAATTTCTTTCATTAGTGTCGAAAAGGTTTTATTAAGCGAATTAGTAGGAATACCGCAAATGGACCTGCGAAAAACATAACTCTCCACTAACCTTAAAATAGTTATGAAATCCTGACGCGCTAATCGC
>DUNL01000274.1 GCA_012839385.1 Clostridiaceae bacterium | reverse complement strand
GTAATTATCAGTCAGTTAGTTCGTTCTCCGGGTGCTGCACCATTAATAATGAACGTGCCCGTGTCAGTCATGACAGGAAACTCTCCTATATACACGCTTTGATCTTTGATTCTGTCGTTAGCTTTTGTGTGCAGGCGAACATGCACATAGAGTTTTGCCGCATAGTTGGCATCACGCTCTTTGCATTCCTCTACAGAATAGGTAGGATTATTTATGTCGAATTCTCGACCAACAAAAGATAGTTCAATGTCACCTGAGAAGTCAGTAATCGGAGAAGCTTCTTCTAGAACTTCTGTCAATCCTTCTTCAATGAACCATCTATAGCTTTCTTTTTGAATTTCCAGTAGGTTTGGAATATCAATGATCTCGTCGATCTGAGAATAGGAAACTCTTTCAGTTCGCCCATAACGAACGGGTTTTACCATCAACTATCACCTCACGACTAAATCGGCAGAGCCGAATGGAGTGACGGCAGAACAACCTACCCAACCGTGAACCGTTACGGGCAGGTCTTTTTGTCACATCTTTACTTAAACAGATATAAGGTCGTCAGCAATAGCCTGACAGGCGCAAGATATATAAGAATAAGCACACCTCCAGACTTAGCGACACGTCTTACTATGATACTATTTTATATTTGTTGCTGTCAAGTGCCATTTAACCAAAAATGAGTCTTAAAATTCCTGTCTTGCCTACCATATTCTTGCCAAGACTGTGTTCTTTGTATTTAATATTCTTGGTAAGATTCTTATGCCATTCCTCAATTCTAGTGTCTAAAATCTTCTTGCCTACGGCTTCTTTCCAAACTTCTTCGCCTTCAGAGCCGATATAATATATCAAATGATAACCGTGAATTGTCTTGACCAGACCGACATCACCTTTCTTGCGGGAGGGATCCAAAGCCCAACTTTCATACTCTTCTACGAATTGTCCAAGACTTATTTTCTCGTATAGCCCGCCCTGCTCAGCATTTGCATCTTTACTGTGCTTTTTCGCTAACTCGGCGAAAGACTCTTCAGTCTTCTCACCTCTCTCATATTCGGCCAATACCACTTCAGCCTGTCCTTTGAGTTTAGCGTCCGATACTACTTCTCCTTGATCAGCGCTAAAGAGAATATGCCGCGTTGAATATGGCTTTACATTTTGGGGCGAACGGCTGTCAAATTCTACGACCATAAAGCTTTTATATTTATCAACATTGGCCTGATCGGCAGGTTCAGGATTGACATTGCTATCCGGTAGCACTGTAGCCGCCGCTGTTGATTCAATAACAGCTATATCGCCTTCTTTGCGCGCATCATCAAAGAGCCAGTCCTTTAACTCACTGTTAGTAATATTGCTCATGCCTCTAAATTTGTGTTCAAAACTTTCCGGTTCTGTCTCCAGTCTTTTTTTAGTTTCAGCATTAGAAATATAGTTCTTAGCCGCCGCGAAAAAATCTTCTCCTGCTTCCAGATCCTGCTTCATTTTCTCAGCCTGAGCTTTAGTATGATTTTCTATACTCTCCTGGGTTTTCTCATCAGTTTGCTTAGGAAACTCGGCTACAAACTCTATTTCCCGATAGGCCACCATATCATACGGGTCTTTGTTCTCTTCATAGGCTTCTTGAATATCAGCGTCAGTAATCTTTATGCTTTGACTATAGTCGGTTAAATATGCTTCCACATAGAAGCTCATTTTGAGGTATTTTTCCAGTTCTTCTAGGCGGCTACCGGGACCATAAGTTGACTTCATCAATACCGGAACCGAAATATTGTTTTTGGTTGCCTCTTGTTCAATAGAGATCTTAAATTGCTCAATACTGCCCTCTACTCTTTTTTGATCTTCCTCAGACATGGTAAAGCCGTTTCTTTGTCCCTCTTCATAAATCGCTACGGCAGTTTTCCACTCATTAATCGCCGATTTTGCAACAAAGTCCCGGTAGTTATCTAATCCCTCACCGGAAAAAGAAAGCTCTGTCTCCAGCAACTCCTGTCCGGCATCCGTAAAAACATTACCTAGATTCCAACGTTGTGGATTAATGGACTGAAGCCCAAATACTGTATTGACATCAGCAACCGATAATTTTGTATCGCCGATAGTTACAGCAGTAACCCAGCGTTGCATCAGTCCAGTTGAAAAGAGAAGCCAGACGGCCAAGGAAAAAATTATTGCTATAGCAACTATAATGCCAATAACTCTACCTGCCAGATTATAGCCTCGTATGCTTTTCTTTTGCTTAGAGCTATCTTTTTGCCTGGCTAATCTCTCTTTGCGCTCCTTACGCGCAGCTTCAGATTTCCAAATTCCAGATTTTTCTTTGCTCATTTTTCCCTCAACATAGACTGCGCCTGACAGGCACAGTCTTTATAATTAACTAAATTTACTAGAATACAAATGTATATTATAGCAGATTTATTCAGGCGGCAAGTTTTTCTCTGGTAGAATCGTCAGATGTACAGAAGTAATACGGTTATCCTGGACCGCCTCCACGCGAAATTTTCCACTATTAACAATAACTTCCGGGTTTTCACCGTCCTCAGGAATTCGATCCAGATGACCTATAATCATACCGGCGACCGTATCATATTCTTCTGTCGGTAATACTATTTGGCAGGCTTCTTCTACATCTTCCAGCTCAACTGTTCCTTGTAGTAACCAGCTGTCAGAACTTAAGCGAGTAATCGCTTTCTGTTCTTCATCATATTCATCTTCTATATCACCTACTATTTCCTCAACTATATCCTCCAAAGTCAAAAGACCGGCAGTGCCACCATATTCGTCAATTACTACTACCATTTGTAATCTGTTATGTTGCATCTCTTGGAAGAGGTCTCTAAGGTTGCGTGATTCCGGTGTAAAAACAGGCTTACGCATCAATTTTTCGAGCTCAAATTCTTGCCCTTCCTGTCGATAAATCCAGCTTAATATATCCTTGACATGAACGATGCCAACCACATTATCTATTGATTCATCATAAACAGGATACCTGGTGTACTGGTCCTTAGTAATAACCCTCATAATTTCGCCATAAGTCTCTGTAGTAGAAAAAGCAGATATATCTGTTCGATGAGTCATTATTTCCTCAGCGGTTTTGTCATCAAAATCAAAAATGTTTTCGATCAGATCTTGATCTTGTTCTTCAATATGGCCTGCTTCTTTGCTCGCGCTTAACATCATGCGTAAGTCTTCTTCCGTGACGGCGGCTACAATTTCCATATTCTCCAGTTTGAAGAGTCTTTCTAATACCATTCCGCAGAAGATACCTAAAGTCGATAATGGTAAAATCGGTAATGTAAGAACTCTATAGATATGTACGCCAAAATAGGAAACTGTTTCCGCTTTGGCCCTACCTTGCTGTTTGGCCAATAAATCACCAAGTACATAAGCCAACAAGAAAATAACAAGGCTTAGTACTATAACAATCAGAACGCGTATAGTGGCTGTTAATCCTGATAATAACGTCAACAAGCGAACTAGGCCCAATATAGAAAAAACCGCGTAAAGACTCAAATATACAATTTTAGCCGCGTGAACTCTGCCAATAAAACGTCCCGGTAATTGTGTTTCTTTAACTAATAACTTTGCCGCGTAGGAACCTTGCTCGGCTTTCTCCTCCAAAGCATGATCATCTAACGCGGCTACTCCCGCTTCAAATGCCACATAAAAAGCATAAATTAATAGAAAAAGGCAGGGCAACACTATGAGCTGCCAACTGCCTATAGATGTCAGTGCCATCGATAATCGGGGTTCACCCCCAGGGCAAGAGAGGACTAATTGCGTCACTTATTCTCCTTTAAAGTTACAAATGCCAATCAGATAAAGACAGTAACTATGCTACTGTTATTCCTCTTCTTCGCTCTGAGCCTCAGCAATAATTTTGTCTGCTACCGGCTGAGGAGCAGGTTCATAACGAGCAAATTCTATATGGTACCAACCACGTCCTTGGGTCATGGATTTTAGGTCTGTCGAGTAACGCAAAATCTCTGAAGTCGGTGCCTCTGCCTCAACGACCTGGAAACCGTAGTCCTCAGGATCCGGACTGGTACCTAGGATACGACCGCGACGTTTGCTGATGTCACCCATAACATCACCCAAATAGTCATCAGGGATATGAACGGCTAATTTACTGATCGGTTCCAAGAGAACCGGACTGGCCTGTGGCAATCCGGATCGGTAGGCGAGGCGGGCAGCCAACTTAAATGACATCTCATTTGAGTCAACAGCATGATAGGAGCCGTCAACTAGAGTCGCTTTGAGCCCAACTACCGGATAGCCTGCCAACGGTCCTTCTTCAATCGCTTCCAGTAACCCTTTCTCTACCGCGGGGAAATATCCTTTGGGTACTACACCACCGACAATTTCCTCTTCAAAAACCAGTCCGTCGGTTTCGCTCGGCTCAAAGACAAGCCAAACATCTCCAAACTGCCCATGACCACCGGTCTGTTTTTTATGTCGGCCTTGTACCTTGACTTGTTTTCTGATAGTTTCACGATAAGCGACACGTGGTTCTGCCAAAACGGATTCCACATTGTATTTGTTCTTCAGCTTGTTAGTCAGAACGTCCAGTTGCACCTCACCTAGACCAGATAGGAGAAGTTGTTTTGTTTCAGGGTTATTCTCTACGGTGAAGGCTATATCTTCATCAGCCAACTTTGTCAGACCCTGCATTATTTTATCTTCCTCACCTTCGTTAACCGGAGATATTGCCAGAGTCAGAGACGGCCTGGGCATTACAGGCGGATGAACTTTCACTCTGTGCGAGCGTTCGCACAGAGTATCATTCGTCATACTTTCATTCAATTTGGTTACTGATCCGATATCACCGGCTACAATGCCGCTTTCGGCGGTTATCTGCTTTTTGCCACGAAGATAGGACAAGCCGTTAACGCGTTCGTCAATTTCTTTTTCGCAATTGAAAACAGTGCCCGTAGCGGGGAATGTGCCCTGATAAACTTTAAACAGGGAAATCTTGCCCACAAAAGGATCAATGATTGTTTTGAATATATAAGCTGCTAATTTGCCTGTAGCATCAATGGCGATTTCTGCTTCTTCGCCTTGAACAGTGCCCTTAGCGGGGTCAGTATCAAGTGGGGTAGGCATATAATTAGCAATAGCGTCCAGAGCAAAAGTAACACCCAAATTACTCTGGGCGACACCGGCCAGGACCGGCCAGATTGAGCCAGTTAGAATGGCTTTGCGCATGCCGTAATTTTGCTCCTCAGGCGTGAAGGGTTCTCCTTCAAAATATTTCATCATCAACTCTTCATCACTTTCAGCAATTTGCTCCTGGAGTTGATCATAATATTTATCTACCAAGTCGGACAATGACGTGGGTATTTCCGCTGTCTCCATTTTGCCCTTGTCTGCGAATGTATAGCCTTGCTTGGTTACAACATCTACCAGACCGAGAACATTTTCTCCCTCAATTATAGGTAATGCTAAGGGAACTACTTTGCTACCATAGGCTTCCTGCAGAGCCGCGAGAGTCTGATCAAAACTAGAGTGGGGCTCGTCAAGACGATTGATAAAAAACGATATCGGTCTTCCTTGCTTGGTTGCTTGGCGGACGGCCTTTTCTACACCAACAGCAAGCCCGTCTTTAGCGCTCATAACTACCAGTACGGAATCACTAACTTTAAAGCCTTGAATTTGCTCACCGAGAAAATCGAAATCGCCGGGCGTATCCAGAAGGTTTAGCTTTTTATCCTGCCACTCAATCGCGGCGTAGGATAGATTGATCGTCATGCCACGTCGTATCTCTTCAGCATCAAAGTCCAGAACAGTATTCCCCTGATCACTTCGTCCCATTCGATCTATCACGCCTGTCGCTTGAAGTGCCGCTTCAACGAACGCGGTCTTACCAGACCCACCGTGACCCGCTAGAGCTATATTCCTAATGTCAGCTGCTTGATATTGTTTCATTGCTACCCCCACTATAAGTAATTATTATTATTGTCAAAAGGGGCAGTGCTGATACTTCCCCGATTAAACATGCGAATAATATTATATAGTCAGAGAGAGATTTTAACAATAAGCTAACCCTTTAACGAGAAAATTGAGATGAAAAGTCAATATGATCCCCGCGAGAGAAATCGGGTTCAAAACCTACCTCCTCCAGTTGAGCAGTTAAGGAAGCTAGATGCTCCGCTGCCTCTTTGCCATCAGAGAGCTTATTGTCATAAAGATTATAGTCATTTCGATAAATAACAGGAGACAAGTTTGGCATGAGGACATTGGCTCCGGCCTGCAATCCTTTGATACGCTCATTCGGCGCCAAGGTGTTGAGGGCGGTAGTAGCCGGTATCAATCCTTTAGGTAAAAGGATGCGTACCAAGGATAGCAAGATCAGGCTGTGCCTTGAACCTGGCTCGAGATAGTCGGCGAAAGGAGTATCACGATGGGGAATAAAAGGTCCCAGACCAATCATCTGTGGTTGCAGCTCCCGTAAAAAAATCAAGTCCTCGGCTAGCGTCTCAAAGCTTTGTCCGGGAGAATCTACCATAAAGCCTGCTCCGACCTGGTAGCCGATTTCTTTCAAATCATAGAGACAACGCTTACGTTGGAGCAAGTTAAGCCTAGGCGGATGGAGATGACTATAGTTAACTTCATCAGCTGTTTCATGGCGTAGCAGATAGCGATCAGCCCCGGCCTTGTATAGTTTTAGATAAGAGTCCCGACTGCGCTCACCTACAGATAGCGTGAGAGCGCAGTCGGGGAACTCATCTTTAATGCTGGATACCAAATGACACAAATATTTATCACTTAAGCGTAAATCTTCCCCACTTTGTAGGACAAATGTACGTAATCCTTGCTTGTAGCCTGAGGCGCAGCATGTTAAGATCTCCGCTTGCGTCAGCCGATAACGCTTTACTTTAGTATTACTTTTGCGCAAACCACAATAATAACAGTCATTACAGCAATGATTGGAAAATTCAATTAAGCCGCGGAAGAATACTTTTCTCTCGTAATAGAGCTGGCGTAATTTATCGGCATAGAAGTACAATTTTTCCAAGTCCCGCGCTGTATTGTTTTCATAATAATAACGAATACAGCTAGCCAGCTCCGCTTTATTTGCCTCATGCAGCCATTGAGAGAATTTTAATGCTTCCGCGCTTAAATCCATTGTTTAACTAAAAGCGCAGATCGCGCTCACCCTCTTGTATACGGTTCAATTTTTCTGTTATCTCGGCATAGTTCGCTCTATCTTTGAACTGCGCTAAGTTATCTTGCAGAATTCTTTCTCCCTTCTGTCGGGTCTCTTCAGAGGCATAGTCTTGCAAATATTCTTTAAAGGTTAACATAGCGTTGGGCAGACAGAAATTATGCACAAATCTGGCTTTAGCTACTTTCATAAACTGCTCTCCCGTCCGACCCGCGCGATAACAGGCAGTGCAAAACGATGGGATATAACTCATATCACAAATTTCTTTTACGATACTATCCAGTGAACGCTCATCACCGATAGAGAATTGTTCATGATCAGGCATCTCATTGGCTTTCTGCGATTGAGCGTAGCCTCCTACGCCAATTCTGGTACCGGCATCAATCTGTGATACACCAAGAGGGATCACCTCTTTACGCACATGGTCGGGTTCCCGCGCGGTACAGATTAGTCCGGTATACGGAACAGACAAGCGCAGTACTGCAATCAACTTCTTAAAATCAGCATCACTTACGGCGTACCGGGGATTTAGAGAATAGGGTGTACCAATAGCAGGAGTAATTCGCGGGAAAGAGATTGTATGTGGCCCTACTCCATTGAAGTTTTCCTCCAAATGAATCGTATGATAGAGTAGTCCCATCACCTCAAAACGCCAATCATAAAGACCAAAGAGAACCCCGATACCGTTGTCATCGACTCCGGCTTCTTGGGCTCTATCCATACAGTATAATCGCCAACGATAGTGCCCTTTGATCGTGCCCTCCGGGTGCACCTGGCGATAAGTATCGTGGTGGTATGTTTCTTGAAAAACTTGGTAAGTACCAATACCCACATCTTTGAGCTTTTTCAGCTCTTCTACAGTAAGTGGAGCACAGTTGATATTAGCGCGGCGGATCGCTCCATGCTCTGTTTTAACGCTGTAAACTTTACGTACGGTATCACAGATAAAGTCTATATCTGTACGTGGGGATTCGCCATAAACCAATACGGTACGCTTTTGCCCCTCTTCAATCATGATGCGTACTTCTTGCTCCAGTTCTTCCATAGTTAGAGTTTTGCGATGAATGGCTTGATTACTGGAGCGGAAACCGCAGTAAAGACAGTTATTGGCACATTCATCACTAATGTATAGCGGGGCGAAAAAGACTATGCGGTCACCATAAACTTCCTCTTTGAGTTGATGAGCCAATTCAAACATTTCCTGCAACATTGTCTCATCTTTGTTTTGCAATAAGATCGCTGTTTCTTCAGGATCAAGCCGCACGCACTGTTCCGCTTTTTTCAATACCTGACGGACATCCTCACGGCTGGGGTTTTCCGATTTGTTCAGTTGTGCCCAGATTTTATCGTCATCAATAAAATCTTGATCCAACTGATCATAGCGGGCAAATTCCTCAGCATATTTATCTAAAAAATTCATAATAGTCTCCTCTCCTTTATACTCTTTCTTTTGTCATCATGGACTTTACTGAAGTGCCGGATATTCTTCCTAATTTCCCGGTAAGAGCGCTGATTTCGTCACTGTTACCATCAACAATGAGAGCGATTACCGAGACGTCTTTTTCACGATATGGTATCCCGATGCGGCCCACTACCAACTCGGCATAATCATGTAAGACATTGTTAACATGTTTTGATGAAGATAGATCTTCAATCACTATTCCGATAATACTTATCCTTTTGCCCATATTCTTCTCCCTTGCCAATAAAAAACTCCCTTTCCAACTGCGCGGAAAGGGAGCAGACAAAAGCAAGCAAAGCAATATAGGATGCCCTTATATGCGTCTTCCCGCTCAGATTATTACCTTGCGGTCAGAATTATTTAAAACCCATATCCCCAAGTTGTAGACTATGAACGAGAGGACATGCGAATATGGGCATATTCTATTACTATTTGGGCATAATGTCAAAAGTAATTTTTTAACTATTGGTGAAACTGTAACTTATATGGCCATGTTATTATAGTGGTGAAAATTCTAGTCTTTCTAACTTACTTTAAATTACAATCTTCTCTGTTTTGGCTGTTTTTTGCTATTCAATATTTTTGTCGGTAGCTGACGACCCGCATAGTTACTTGTCAATGATGTAGTAGGGCAAATATGCAGACATTCCCGGCAACGTATACATTCGGGACTATTAGGAGTTAACATCGGATTAATTTCCATGGGACAGATTTTTCTACAAAGATCGCAAGATATACATTTTGTGCTGTCATATTCAAAGCGATAGAAACTGATTGGCTGTAAAATACCAAGCATAGCGCCCAACGGGCATATATAGCGGCAAAAGGCTCTAGATATATAAACGCACGCGGTGATCACAGCCAAGGCAAGCACAAACTTCCAAGCAAAAATAGCGCCTATAACCGGCCTTAGTACCGGTTCTAATAGCAAAAGTGGTAAGCCTGCTCCAAGAGTACCGGCCGGACATAAATATTTGCAAAATAAGGGCGAACCTATGCCGTATTCATTGACCAGAATTGCCGGCAGAAGTATGACCAAAAAAACCAAAATAAAATATTTTAAATAACGTAGTGGATGATCATACTTTGCATTGACTTTGACTTTGTTCTTCTTTATCTTGGCCAGTAAGTCTTGGAAGAGGCCGAAAGGACAAAGCCAGCCACAATAAAATCTACCTGCCAGGATTGCGAACAAAGCAATTAATCCGGCTACATAATAACTGAAGTTGAAACTGGGATGATTCGATACGGCTTGTAAAGATCCGATCGGACAAGAGGTCAAAGCCCCGGGGCATGAATAACAGTTGAGGACAGGTAAACATATTTGTTTGCCCGCGCCTGTATAAATACTGCCCGTAATAAAACCTTTAAGATGTCCATTTAAGGCTAATGTCCCTAAAGCCTGAATTAGATGCCTGTGGTTCTTCTTTTTTCTCATTGAATTTAATCCCTAACCTAAACCAATACATTCCAGACATATACGAATTGCCTTGGCAAATACAGCTCTCACTTCTTGCCGACTGGTACCCACTATTATTATTACAACAGCCACAAGCAAGACAGCCAATCTTAACAACCAAATGCTAATGGCTACTGATTCTTTTTTCTTCGGTGTGTTTTTGGACATAATAACCTCTTTTTATAAAGGGATGACTTCTTGTTTCAGCTCAGTTGCCGGATAAAGAGACAGAAACTCTTCTACTGTCTCTAAGACCGGGATTGAAACAGCGGCGCCTGGACTGGTGACGCAGATGGCAGCGGCAGCTGAACCTAGAGTAAGCGCGTTCAGCAAAGAAAAACCCTTTAATACAGCACTGAGGAAATAACCATTAAAAGTGTCACCCGCGGCGGTAGAATCGACAGCCTCTACCCGGTAGGCTGCCGTGCGATAAATGTTTTCATGATCGCTAGTTAAAGCTCCGTGCTTGCCGATGGTTAAAACCGGAATCGTATCAGGATAGCTTGACCTCAAGGCCTTTACTATAGCCAAGGGATCTCTAACACCTGTTATGGCCTCACCCTCAATCTCATTAACCATCAACCATTCCAGCTTTTCAAGGGGATAATCCAGTACTCGCGGGGTCATAGGGGCGGCGTTGAAGGCAATGCGTAGCCCAAGTTCTGAGGCGATAGAGATTATTTCGCCCACCAAATTAACTTCATTTTGTAAAACAACTGTATCGCCCGCGTTGAGACCGGATAAGACTTCTCGAATATAAGTTAAAGTCAATGTCCTGTTAGTTCCGCCATAGATCAGAATACTGTTCTCGCCTAAATCGGTGACCTGAATCACGGCATGTCCAGTAGCAAGATCACTCTCAACGATCAAGGAAGTATCAACTCCACTTTTCGCCAACTCCGAGATTAGCAGCTTACCTCCCTGACCTACGATACCGGCATGACTAATAGGACAACCGGCCCTGGCGATAGCGATCGACTGGTTGAGACCTTTCCCGCCCGCTCGTGTGGTAAAGTCAGAACTCTCCAAGGTTTCTCCCGGCCTCACAAAATGAGGTACGCGATAAGTGTAATCTATATTTAAGGAACCTAAATTTATAATACGCATTTTACTTACTCATTCCGATACACGACTGACTTCCATCAATACCACAACTCTACAATATGCTCCTTTCCGGCCGCAAGTTGAATACGATTTGTAGTTTCACGATCTTCACCATTTACTTTAAGCAATAAAGCTTCAGAGCTCGGAAATTCAACATAGGTCTCACTTTGTTGCGCGGGTACAGTCACGGAAGCATAATTATCGGTCATTTGAAAATCTCGGAAGCGCCCCCTCGCGTCGGAAACAAAAACTATCTTATCATCCAGCTTAAGCGTCGTCTCATCACCCATTAAAAGGTCCAAAGTGCCCATATATGTTTTCAATTGCCTCAGAACCATAGGCTCACCATCGCAAGCGGCAAAGTCAAACCCCTGATCGGTACTATCCAAAAAATTCATCACCCAGATCAAGGGTAACAAGGCGCCCCAACCATAGAAAGGATCAGCATCCACACTGCGACCGATACCGGTGAAAGTATTATAGTTTTCGTAACATGAGCGTTCATTGTCGAAGGCGTTAACAAATACTTCCGCGCTCTTTTCCGCTAACTTCCGCGCTTCCTCAGCGTAGCCATAGCGCTTAAGACCAAGATAAGTAAAGAAATTCAGGGGCGGCCACATGCGCCCGCGCCAATATACGTCGTCATGAACAGCTTCATCCTGAAGCCAAATTGAGGGCAAAGGGGCCTTGGTCCAGAATTTACTTTCATCAAAAATAAGCTTAACCAAAATATCCGCGCGTTCCTTGCTGGGAATACCCGCTGCCAATGGATAAAAGCTGGTAGGAGAAGGACTGGCAAACTCACCGCTCCAAAGACGGTTAGCGTAGATGCCCCTTTCTTCATCCCAAAGTCGCGCGTCTATTCTCTTTTTATGTTGCTCCATATTTGTTCTCAAAAAAGCTGACTTTTCCGTCTCTCCTAAAACGTCAGCGATCTTGGCCAAGGACTCGGCATCTAAAACTAGAAGGCTGTTAAGAGCAATATCTTCCATGTCTAAAGTACCTGTTTCCTCAACAAAGACAGCCGGGTCATGCATCGGACTGTTATCCATGGCGGCTTCATCTTTACAGGCCAGCTTTGTTCGTTTGAAATGGCCGTCGCCACAGTCGTTGGAGCTACCGTATTCTAAGACCCCGTTCTGATTACCGTCACGATTAGCGAACCACCAATTATATGAGGCATAGAGAGTCGGGAAACAGCGTTTTAACATACTTAAGTCATGAGTCAGCTGATAATACTTCCAGACCATAAAACTGAAAACCGGCGGCTGAGATCTATCCACCCACTCAGTAAAGGCAGCCATCAGACAAGCCATATTACCGGCAGGGACAGCATTATCCATAGCCGCTTTCAGATTGTTTTCCGCCATTTGCCAATCACCTGACCAAGTACAGACCAAGGCGTGATAAAAAACATCATCCAACCATAGGAACCAGCCACCGAATTTCTTATCAATCCAAAAACGAGTTAGCGAAGTAAAAACTCTACCATTATAATGATCAGCGATAGCATTCCAAGACATTACATCGCGTAGAGCCTCAGCGCAACTAGAAAAACGCCCCTCCATAGCCAGAGACTCATGCAGGCAAGATTTGATGGAATTAAGATCTTCCGTTGTCAAACTCAGTGTTTGTCTCGCCTTCTCAACCGCAGTTCGCGAATGGTTAGTAACAGCTACGGCAAAATCAATAACAGGAGTTTCTTCCAGATTAAAAGTAGTATTGAGATAACACGGCTGTTCAGCATCTAAAAAAGGTGTATAGTAGCCACTCTTTACCATCTCCTCACCCATATAGGAGCTAGTAGCCGCTAAACACTGTCTGACAGGTTTGTCGGCGAAAGCAATTCCGAAATGGTAGCTACGCATACTAAGGTCAAAACTCTCCCCTTGTCTTTTAACTTGTCCTTCCTCCTCAAAACCAAAGGCCAAGGTAGGCATAAAGCGAAGACCCCATTCTCCGTACTCAATAACCTCCAAGCGACCACGAACAGTCCAAGGATCAGGTTTCCAGTACTGCAATTGTAGAACCGTGCCGGCATGCTCCATTCTTAAGCGTAGATAACGACCTTCGTGATCATGTTCGTAGAGCTTGATCTTCTCAGAAAAAGGAAATTCAGAATAGGTGCCTTCGGCGAAGCTGTAGGCTCCCGGCACAATAAGGAATCTGGCGGGCAAAAAAACCATTACGGCCGGACTCCTTGTACTCCATGTGTTGAAATATCTGTCTACGGAAATATTGTACATTTTCTCTCCTTACTCCGCGGCTAGAAAGGCTGACGCGTACTGTGCCCGCCAACCGATAATCTGTCCCATCTTAATTTCAGCACCTTCACGTGCCAGTACTCGCATATTTAGTTCAATATCATGGTCTTGTATGGTGATCCTGGTTGTAGTGCCTTGGAACAAGATATTGGTAACAAGGCCCTGTCCCATACTATAACTCCGCGAGCTGGGAGCTAAATTCTCTTCTTTTATCATAATTACAATTTTGGATCCGTCAGGAAACTCCTGATAAAGGGGGATACGGAAATTCTTGCCTACCGCGTGCCCATCTTGATAAGTTCCACTAAGTAAATTCGAATTACCTATGAATTCAGCGGCAAATTTTGACTTAGGCCGCAGATATACTTCCGTCGGAATATTGTCCTCCGCTATGTGACCTCCATACATCAGCAACACTCGATCAGACAGAGCTAAAGCTTCCGCCTGATCATGGGTCACAAAAATAGTAGTAATTCCTGTTTCACGCTGTATACGTAATAGTTCTCCCTGCATCTGTTCCCTTATTCTACGATCAAGAGCTGACAAAGGCTCGTCCAGCAGTAAAATATCCGGTTTATACACTATAGCCCGAGCGAGTGCTACACGTTGTTGTTCGCCTCCTGATAATTCTGTGGTCGCTCTCTCCTCATAACCACTAAGTCGAACAGTTTCCAGAACTTCTTTAACCTTTTCCTTGATCTCAGTTTTAGCAACTTTGCGTAAGCGCAAAGAATAAGAAATATTTTCAAATACGTTCATATGCTCAAAAAGAGCGTAGTTCTGGAAAACAACTCCTACATTTCTCTTTTCAATTAAATCGTCGCTAATATCTCTGCCGGAAACAATAACTTGTCCGCTATCCTGTTTCTCAATACCGCTAATAATCTTAAGCAGAGTTGTCTTACCACATCCTGAAGGACCTAACAGTGAAAGAAACTCACCGCTCTCCGCTTTGAGAGAGATATCTCTTAGTACTACTTTCTCACCAAAACTTTTCGTAATGTTCTTAATTTCTATACTCGCCATATAATAAATCCTGTGTGTATTTTATTTGTACCTGGCAAGGCATACGCCTAACCAAAGATATTAGAGCTGAGCCAAAAACCGGCAGTGTGCCCGCGCAAGCATCCGGAATTAGTGTAATCGGAAAACCCAAATCAACGGCGTTCAGCAAAGTCGAGAGTACACAAAACTCTGTCTGTACGCCACAAATTAATATTTCTTCATAATTCTCCGCCAGCAGATGCGCTTGGAGATCTCCTGACGCTAAAGCGGAATAGGTATATTTGTCAAATTCTAAATGCTCAATAGCTTCTAATTCAGGTATTAAGCGAGCTGCTTCAGCATCCGCGTTAATCTCAGAAAAAGCTTTGTTATAGCACTGCCATCGTCCGGGAGCTTCTTCAAAAGCTAGATGACGTGTAAAAAGCCTGCGCTCATACAATTGACAGAGATTTTTTATTCTGCCTGCTACTGTAGCGAAACCCGGGGTTTGCCAGGCTCCCCCCGGAGCATACACTCTTTGCATATCAATTACTAACAAAGCGACTTTCATATCAGAATAATCCTTTTTTAGTACCATAACCTAACTTGCTCACCAGCAAGACAAGGGAAATTGAAATTAACATCATGATTGTCGCCAGAGCGTTTATATCCGGTTTATAACCGACGCGAACTAAATTATATATCTCCATCGGCAAGGTTCTGACACCGAAAGGAGCTAAATAATACTGAATTACAAAATTGTTAAAACAAACCATAAAGGCCATCAAGGATGAGGTCAAGAGAGCCGGTACTATCTCCGGCAACACAATAGTAAATAGTGTACGTCTAGAGGAAGCACCTAAAGTCCTGGCCGCGTATTCAATATTCTTATCAAGTGACATCAGGGCAGGATAAACCAAGAGTACTATATAAGGTAAGACACAGACAAAACTGCCCAAAAACATACCAAGATAAGACCTACCTAGTCCAATGAAATTAAAAATCATCAGTAGAGCAACACCCAGAACAAGCCATGGAATTATAACAGCCAGATTGAGCCAGGAGATAAAACGGTGTGCCCATTTCTCCGGCATCCTACGCAAACCAAGACTGGTAACAAGACCCACCGCAGCGCTAGCTAAAGTAACCAAGAAAGAAAACCAAATTGAAAGCCAGGTTGCCTTGCCCAGCCCGGCACCTGAAAACAGCATTTTGTACCAAGACGTAGTAAACACAAAAGGCAAAGTACCATATTGTGAAGTGTTGAAGCTCATCACCATAACAATAATTATTGGCGAAAAAAGAAAAAGGTAGGTTAAGATAATTGTCAATTTAATCCATGGAGCGCGCTTTCTCACAGGCGTCTCCTCTCTATATATCTGATAGCTCTTTGTAGGAGAAAAGTCAGTACTGACATAATCAATAAAAATAGGACACAAAGAGCGCAACCACGTCCCATATTAAGTGATACGGAAAAGTTGGAATCAATCAGAGATCCTATCAGCATCCCTTTTGTGCCACCGGCCAAATTAGATTCTACAAAGCTACCCGCGACCGGAATAAAAACCAAGACTATTCCCGAAAGCAAAGCAGGCGATGTAAGCGGCAAAATAATATCCAAAAATATTCGCACACGACCGGCGCCCATAGACTTCGCGGCAAAAATAATATTGTCATCTATCTTCAGTAACGATGAATAAAGTACCAATACCATATAGGGCAAGAATTGATAAAACAAAACCAAAAAAACAGCGGCATTACTGTACAGTATCGAACGCGTAGAATCAACTCCAAACAAGCCTAGAAACGACATGATCGGACCTTGAGACTGTAACATCACCATCAGTGAATAGATTAATAGTAGCTGTGATGTAAAGAAAGGAATGATGATCATTATCAGCAGAAAATTTCGCCATTTGGGCCGTACTACTTTTGCCAAACCATAAGCTACCGGATAACCTATCACTATTGAGCTGAAGGTTACAAAAAATGCCATGCGTAATGATTTGAGCATGAGGGGACCAAAAAGCCCCCTCGCGAAAATATTTGTATAATTCCTAAAGCTTAGGCTACCACTAAGGCTAATTTGATTGCCTGTGATCAGACTAAACAACAATAGTAAAGACAAAGGCAAAAGGACAAGCAATAGCAATGTACCTGCCCCAGGTAACATCAATAACCAAGTTTTCAATTTGGACTTAGTCACAATAATCTCCTAAGAAAAAGAATGTCACTAGGGCAAGCGATTACTAATCGCTTGCCCTTTCGTTCGCAACTAATCGTTAGCTTTTATCTCATTCCAGAGATCCAACCAATCCTCGTTTATCTCAGGAGGCAGCTCCTTCTGGAAAGCTAGTTTCTCAGGCATCTCCTCAATGTATAACGCAGCCTTAACCTCGTCGCTCAATACATCATAAACCTTTGTATTAGCGGGAATAGGAGGCTGTGCTTCCAGGTCCGCGGCATAGGTTGACTGAAATTCCACCGAGGTCATCCAGTTAATCCAAGCATATGCTAAATCTTCATTCGGCGCATTAACCGGAATGCTCCAATAATCAACCCAGGCAATTGTACCTTCTTCAGGATATATATATTCTATTTTCTCTCCGGTAGCGTTGAGCTGAGTCGCGGCTCCTGACCAGACACTACCCATAACTACCTCACCCGCGACATATGGCTTAGCGAAAGAGTCATAACTGCTCCAGAACAATCTGGTATTTTCCTTTAATTCCAATAAAGCGTCTTTGATTTTTTCCAGATCGGGATTTTCAGGATCTTCGCCACTATAAAGAGCCGCAATCAAAATTGCCGTAGTGTGATCGTCAAAGAAAGCGACCTTACCCTTATAGGCCGGGTCCCAGAGCGCTGACCAGGAATTAATCTCTCCTGATACCGCATCAGGATTGTAACCCAAAGAAGTAGTACCCCAAGTCCAGGCTGCGCCAAGAATATTGCCATCCTCGTCTTTAACATCCGCGACTTCCCGGATATCTTCTCTCAGGTCCTCAAAATTCTCTAACTTGCTTTTGTCCAGCGGAGCGAATAGATTCTCTCTCTTCCCAATGCCTATATAGGCCATATTGGGAAGACAGACATCAATATGCCCTAACCCGCCTGTCCTAAGCATGTTCAACAAAGCTTCTTCCGAGTCATAATACTGATGCACTACCTCACAATTATATTTCTCCTCAAACTGTTTAGTAGCGTACTCAGCATCAGAACCATAACCTTGCCAGTTGGCTACTGTTAAGGTCCTTTTCTCACCGGATGACTCCGCCTCAGTTTCTGCCTGCTCCCCCTCATTTGCTTGCGTCGTATCCGCGGTATCCGCTCCCGACTTGCAGCCGATTAAGGGTAAAAGCAACGCGAGTACTAACAATAATGTTAAGATTTTTTTCATATATTCCTCCCAAAATATATAATAATTAAAAACTATCCGTTATCTATCACTTTTTCACTTTCTCTCTGCGGAGTAAAGTAATTGGCTCCATACACCCCTGCCAAAATAATGATACCACCAACTACCATACTGACACTAAGTTTCTCACCTAAGATAAACACGCCAGCCAAAACAGAGGTAAGAGTAATCACTCCGGAAAAAGACGCATTACGATTTAAGCCAATAATGGAAAGACTATAATGTTGACCAACATAACCTACTACTGAAGCCAGTAAACCCAGATATAAAATAGCAATTAAAAACTGCTTATCTTGAAAGGGTAAGAGCAGCCATTCTTTGACCGTGCCCAGATACAGATTTCTGGCTAATGCCGCGCTGCCGAAGGCTATCATACCAAGAACAATCATAGCAAAACTCTTTTCCACGCTAGTGTATTGATCATATCTGGCTGACAGGGCGGAGAAGATAGCGCCACTGATTACCGCGATTAAGAGGACAAAATAGCCCAGAAGATTAAAATCTATTCTTCTGCTTTGCCCAAGAACAATTATCATGACACCGATTACGGAGAGTACAATAGCCACCGCCTGTTTTTTGGTAGGAATCTGCTTGGCGATGGGAATCCCTACAATCATGGCTACTATTGGGATCGTAGCGATCATCAGGCTAGATTCAGTAGTTGATGTTAAGTACAAGCCCATTGATTCAAAAGTGAAAAAAATGATTGGTTCGGCGATAGCAATATAAACTAATGGCCACAGTTTTTTTCCTTTGAGATTAATCTGGAAAACTCCACATACCAATAATATCGAAAAAGCTATAAATGCTATGAGGAAACGCCAGCTCAACAAAGACAAAAAATTGATGCGTACAACTACATTACGCGTGAACATGAAGCTAAAACCCCAAATCACACAAGTTATCACGCAAATTATCACAGCCCCAGCTGTACGATGTTTCATTCACCCTCCCTCTTAGGTGTCAACAGCGCAAAAGTAATTGGATTTATTTAAATTTATTTACGTTCTTATTTTACTATATAGAAATCCAGGTTAGCAATTGCCCCCTAAATAGCTCTTTCCAAAATAATCTATATGCATAGCCTCTTTAACCGCCTGCAATGTTTCAGCCGCTTTTTTCTGTGCTTTTTTGGTTCCTATATGTAAAATTTCAACTATCTCATTAATATTATTTTCCCATTTGGCCCTCTCTGCTCTGATCGGCTCCAATTCAGTATCTAAAACTCGGTTCAAGAATTGCTTAACCTTAACATCACCTAGGCCCCCACGCCTGTAATGCGCTTTAAGTTCATCTAAATTAGAGTAATCAGGCCAAAAATCAGCGAAATGGCTGTCTTCGACAAAAGCGTCCAGATAGGTAAAAACTACATTTCCTTCGATCTTACCAGGATCTGTTACGCGAATATGGTCCGGGTCTGTATACATACTCATAACTCTTTCTTTTACCTCAACGGCAGAGTCGGAAAGGAAGATACAGTTGCCCAAAGACTTGGACATTTTGGCCTTACCGTCAGTTCCTGGCAAACGGGCCCAAAGCTTCTTCTCCGGCAGGAGAATATCCGGCATTACTAAAGTTTGCCCATAGACCGAATTAAACTTATGTACTATTTCTCGCGTCTGCTCCAACATCGGTATCTGATCTTCGCCCACAGGAACTGTAGTGGCTTGAAAAGCAGTTATATCCGCTGCTTGACTAATAGGATAAGTAAAAAAACCGACCGGTACGCTTTGATCAAAAGCTCTGGCCTTGATTTCAGTTTTTACTGTAGGATTACGCTCTAAGCGAGATACAGTAACTAAGTTCATATAATAAACTGTTAATTCAAACAGCTCAGGAATCTGAGATTGGATTAAGATTGTTGTTTTCTCGGGATCCAAGCCAACCGCCAAATAATCCGTGGCTACTTCTAAAATGCTCTCTCTTATTTTGCCCGGATTATCGGCATTATCTGTCAATGCCTGGGCATCGGCAATCATAATAAATATCTCGGCATAATCTCCGGATTGCTGTAGGATGACTCGTCTTCTCAGTGAGCCCACATAATGGCCTAAGTGCAAACGACCCGTTGGGCGGTCTCCGGTCAGAATGATTTTTTCCATCACTTATCCTCTCTTATTACTAATACTAACAATAGCTAGTCTTATTTGCTAAGCGCAGTCTCAAGTGATCAAGCCTAATGTCTTATCTACTCATTTATCAGCGCTGTAAGCTCCGCCTCATTCATAGTTTCAATCTCATCAAAATTTAAGCCGTTGAGATCACGCCAGCGCAATTTATGTTTCGCCATAAATTTCTTTATTTTTTCAATCTCTACATTACGCTTTACTTTCATGGTCGTTGTCTGCACCATATCTTTAGTACTGTAAAAATAAGTCCTAATTGTCTTAAACGAGGGCAATTGCGAGTTAATTTTGTTAATAACTTCATCCAGACGTTCACGAATTGTCAGATTATCTCCTGACTCCTCCAAGGCCGCCAGTTTTTCCTCATCCAACACTATTTTAGCGCTGATAACTGTATCCCCTCGATTGCCTTCCAAGCCGTAGACCATTGTGTCCTTGATAAAGGCGTGACTGTTAAGAACAGCTTCTATCTCTTCCGGGAAAATCTTTTTCCCGGACTCCAGAACTATCATTGATTTAAGACGCCCAGTAATAGTAATGGTATTGTCAATAGAGTTTATAGTACCTAAGTCTCCGGTATGAAACCAACCTTCCTCATCAATAGCTTCAGACGTAGCCTCAGGATCATTGTGATAGCCGTTCATTAGTATCGGACCGCGAATCAAAATCTCTCCCGGCTCTCCTGATACGTCACTATCAATTGCAATTTCAATACCTGCCAAAGGATGTCCTACCGTGCCCGGCTTAAAAACACGTAAATTACAACCGGCGGCTACAGGAGCGGTTTCCGTCAAACCATAACCTTCAATTACACGAATACCTATATCATCAAAAAAAGTAATGACATCTTTGTTTAGAGCAGCCCCCCCGGCAATGCCGATCCAAAATCGTCCACCAAAAGCCGCTAAAATCTGCTTAAAGAAGACTCTTCTCAGATCAATACCTACTTTGCGTAAAATACGCGAAATCTTGATCATACGTTGTACGATCTTTTCTTTACCTTCTTTTTTAAGAACCGATTGCACACGGTTATAAAAGGCGTCAAAAATCGCCGGCACTCCAATCACTATATCTACTTCATATTCTTTAGCGTTCTTTTGAATATAACGAAGACCGTCACAGATATGGATACAGCCACCGTAATACATAACACAGAGTAGGCCGCAAGTATTCTCGAAAGCATGGTGCAGAGGTAAGATGGAAAGAGACCTTAGGCCGTCATCAAAGTCGACCACCCCACCCAGCGCTTTTAAATCAGATGTCAGGGCGCGATGACTTAGCAAAACTCCCTTAGCCATAGCGGTAGTTCCCGAGGTAAAGATCAGAACCACACTGTCCTCCGGATCAGGCTCTTCATAAGGTGAAGGTGGTAAATGATAGCCGAAGCTATCAAATAAATAACGTAGATCTCCGAGCACAGGAGTTTTTTCCTCACCATCAGTCTTGACCTCAAGCTGTTTTGATACTTCGCCTAAACGCAAACTGACAGCAGCTTGCTCCATTTCCGCATAACCATAAGCTATAAAATCTTCAAAACTGTAATGCGCAAAATCTGGGCTTGGTACAGCTTCTTCTACAGAGTTTTCCGTCACAGTCACTTGACTTCCGGGTTTTTGCAAAGAAGCGGTAATTCTCTGCCGCTCTTTATCCCGGACACGTCCTTGCTGCATCATGACTAGAGTTTTTAGCGTATCCTGAGAGGCGGCAATTTCAGAAATGGTATCGTGAAATGACGCGTCGTAGAAAATCAGGTCGACTTCGGCTCGTTTAATCAGGGAAGCAATTTCAGGACTTTTAAGCATACGATCAAGCGGAACAACAGTCCCGGCTCCAAAAACAGCCGCGTAATAAGACAGAATCCAAAAATAGCTATTCTCGCCTATGATGGCAATTTTACCGTTCTTAATATCAAGACCACGCAACGCGTATTGCAGAGCAAGAATATCAGACTGCAATTGACGATAACGCACTGTTATTGTTTCATCTTGTGGGTTGATACGGTAACGTACACAAGCATTGTCAGGATAACGGCTACAAATGTCCGCGATCATCTCGTTCAAAGTTCTGTAACTACGTGCTTTAAACCAAGATCTACCCTTTATGATTTGCATTTATTACCTCAATTATTTATTATCTGGCAAGCTGTTCAAGCCGCAAGTTAATACTGTTATTTTACAACTAGATTGATCAGACTTCCGGGCACAAAAATCTCTTTAATTATTTGCTTACCCTGAAGTTCCTTACTAATTACTTCCTCTGCTTTGGCTTTAGCAATGGCATCTTCACGATTGATATCATGTGGCAAGTCAATTCTAGCCCTGATTCTACCATTTACCTGTATCGCGATCTCTACGGTCTGCTCAACTGTGAGCGCCTCTTCCCAGCTTGGCCATGTCTGATCAGTTATCTGATCTCCATATTTCATAATTTCCCATAATTCCTCAGTAACATGTGGCGCGAATATATTTAGTAGTATTAACAATGTCCTGTACTCCACATAATTAACTGATCCTAACTCATAGAAACGGTTAACCAAAGTCATAAGCTGAGCAATTGCCGTATTAGCTTTCAGAGCGTCGGTATCTTGAGAAACTTTACGTATAGTCTGATGCATCAAGGTTTCTGTTTCTTCCCGATATTCGTCACCGGGAATAACCTTTTCCTGTAAAGACCAAACTCGCTCGACAAAACGGCTAACACCTCTAATGGAACTAGTGTTCCAAGGCGCCGGTTTTTCAAAGTCTCCGATAAACAATTCATACATACGTAAGGTGTCTGCGCCATACTCTTGTACGATGTCGTCGGGATTAACGACATTACCACGAGATTTAGACATTTTCTCGCCGTTTTCACCCAAAATCATACCATGAGATGTCCGTTTCAAATAGGGTTCGGAACCGGGCACTACACCGATGTCATGAAGGAAAAGATACCAGAAGCGACTGTATAGCAAATGAAGGGTCGTATGCTCCATTCCACCATTGTACCAATCGACAGGGAGCCAATAGTCCATCGCTTCTTTGGAGGCAATTCCTGTCTTACAAAAAGGATCCGCGAAACGGATAAAGTACCAGGATGAGCCGGCCCACTGAGGCATGGTGTCTGTTTCACGTTCAGCCGGACCACCACACTTGGGGCAGGAGGTGTTAACCCAATCCTCAAGTAGCGCCAGGGGTGATTCTCCTGTATCGGACAATTCATATGAACGTATTTCAGGCAGGACCAGAGGTAACTCAGACTCAGGTAAGGGTTGCCAACCACATTTATTACAATGAACCATGGGTATCGGTTCTCCCCAATAGCGCTGCCGTGAGAAAACCCAGTCTCGGAGCTTATAGTTAGTTTTGCGAACACCCAGGCCCCGCTCCTCCAACCAGGACATTACTTTTTCCGCGCCTTCCCTGACAGAAAGACCGGTAATGAAGCCGGAATTAATCAATACGCCTTCGTCAATATCCAGATATGGTTCTTGAGAAATATCACCACCGGCAACCACTTCAATTATCGGCAGATCAAAAGTTTTGGCAAATTCATAATCTCTGGTATCATGCCCCGGCACTGCCATAATAGCGCCAGTACCATAAGTGGCCAGTACATAGTCAGATATAAAGATCGGGATTTCACTTCCCGTAACAGGATTTATTCCACTTACTCCTCGCAGACAAACTCCTGTTTTCTCACGAATCAGCTGCGAACGCTCAAATTCAGATTTGCGAGCGGCCTGGCGCTGGTAACTTTTGATCTCGTCTACATTTGATAGCAGACCCTTGTTGATCCATTCCTCTAATAGCGGCAATTCAGGCGAGAGCACCATATAAGTAGCTCCCCAAAGTGTATCCGCGCGTGTGGTATACACTGTCAAAATATCCCCACTGGTAGTCTTAAAATTAATGTCCATGCCGTGGGAACGACCAATCCAATTACGTTGTTGCAATTTTACGCGCTCGATAAAATCTAAATTGTCAAGACCGTCAAGTAGTTTGTCGGCATATTCAGTAATTTTGAGCATCCATTGGCTCTTAACTTTATGAGTCACATCGGTATGACAACGCTCACAGGAACCATCAACTACTTCCTCATTGGCTAAAACTACTTTACAGGAAGGACACCAGTTAACATTCATAGCTTTTTTGTAAGCCAGACCATGTTTATAGAGTTGGAGAAATATCCATTGTGTCCAACGATAGTACTCGGGATCAGTCGTATTGATCTCACGTTCCCAGGTGAAGGAAAAGCCTAGGCTTTTTAGTTGTTTCTTGAAGCTGGCAATATTGTCCGCGGTAACCTTGGCCGGGTGAATATTAGTAGCAATGGCATAATTTTCCGTTGGCAAGCCAAATGCGTCCCAACCCATTGGGTAAAGTACATTGTAGCCCTGCAAGCGCTTCTTGCGCGCAATCGCGTCCAGAGCCGTATAGCTACGCGGATGACCGACATGTAAGCCCTGGCCTGACGGATATGGAAATTCAACCAGACAATAGTATTTCGGTTTCTCCGGATTGTCGTGAAGTGTCGGCTGCTCCGCCTCAAACACTCGCGATTTTTCCCAATTCTCCTGCCATTTTTTTTCAATTTCCGCAAAATTATATATTTTCATTCTAATACCAGTCCTATAGTGAACTCAAAATCTTATTATCCAATAAATTATTAACTATTACCAGTCAACAATGTCTGAAGCACAATAACTAAATACTGACAAATACACTAATACTATACAATAATAAGGCTATTCCTGATTTAAAATAAATTTTTGTTCGTAAAAATCCGAACGTTCTTCAAACTTCTCATCCAACTCCTCCACACCCAACTCTTCTGCCAGTGTTTTGCGATTTGAAAATAGATTTGTCCCCAATCCTAGGCGTTCACCCTCAATCTTATATCCCATAGCCGCTAAAGTCGTGGGGAAGAGATCTGTGGCCATAAACTCTCGATTTTTTGTCTTGTAGGGTCTTACAACTGAATTAAGAAAACAATTATAAATGGCTCTCTCCTCTCGTGGGATGTCTTGGCAAAAATCCTTATCCATAGTTAGATGATCACCAACAACTATGACCGTAGTGTTCTCATAGAAATCCTGTTCCTGAATCCAGCGCACCAACTCAGTAGCCAGTTTGTCCGAACAAGCAATAACATTAGAATACTTATCGGCAAATTTGTCCGGACAATACTTACACAGATGTCCGTCCTCAAAGTGAGTATCCATGGTAAACAAAGTAAATGAAAATGGCTTTTCTCTCTTAGCCAAGCTAGTCAATTCTTTGCGAGCAAAATCAAAGAGCTTGTAATCCTCATAACCCCAGAAGACAAAATAATCCTGCGGAATCAGTCCTGATTTTTTAGCGTAATTGTAATCTTTTATGAGATGATCCCCATGCTGATCATAGAACATACTTTGACCACCAAAGGTGGAATCACAACCCAGCATCAAAACATTTATATAGCCCTCTTCTTTAAGGATATCTCCCAGTGCTGTAACACCGGGGAAAAAGTCTTTAACACCAGCTAAGAGATTGACTTTAAGTGGGAGTTTCAAGGGTAGCCCTGTCGTAGCTCCGAAACAAGCTCCAACCGTCCAACTGGTACCGACGCTGTTCCTGAAACCGCCCAATTTTTCATGATGAGAGAAATTAATATTTTCAAGAGCCAATCGCGTTAAATTTTCCAATCGATTCCCATCCATAGAACCACCTGCTTCGCGGTCCATATAAGTAGACTCAACGGACTCCAAATAGATAAAGATCAGGTTCCTCTTATTGTCAGGAGCTACTAACTTTACTTCCTTAGGGTCAACAAAATTGTCTTCAATAAAAGTAGAATGAGTAAACTGAGCACTTATAAAGTCTGTAATATCTAGAAAATACTCGACCATGAAGAGCTCGACAGCAAGTAATAGAATGACCGAGCCGCGAACTAGCCAAGTCTTCCATCGAAACCTCTTGCGAATAGCGAGTGTTGCCTGTGAATTATCAACCAGCGGCCAAACAAGAATCGCGAACAAAGCTGTAGACAAAAAGGCGGGAATCAATGTCCATAGTGCGGCATTGAGAGTTATACCACCGCCCGCGCCACCCATTGGCAGGTGCAAATGGTATACAATCTCACTGAGATTCAAATCATCATAAGTGGTAACTGCCCAAAAGGTCAAGAAAACCAACACGGCCAGAGCCAGAAAAAAGATAATCTTAATAACTGCCCTTAATTTAAGATTAGGTTGTTTTTTCCGTTCTGTAACTGCTACAGCTTGGGTAGAATTTGTTTGTGCATGTTCAGACATATGCCACTCGCCCCATTTCCAGCTGCTACGCGCGATGCGACACCTCTTCCGAAAGGGAAGATTACAGCCCGGTCAGTCTACCATAACCCCTGACCAGGTACAAGAAATTAATCGCTAACTGCCTACATTTTTAGCCCTCATTGTTCGTAAATATTGCAGTAAATTATTCGCTCCGTCCGCTTGGGCATGCTATGATTTAATCAGGTCTGAAGCGGAGGAATTATATGCCCGAACTTACGCGCTATACTCTTTCACAATATGTAGGTGATCTCACAGGTCTGATAACTGGCAAAAAAATAGCTGATGATCCTCGGATTACAGGTCTTTCTTATGATTCCCGAATAGTTAAGCCGGGTAGCCTTTTTGTCTGCAAAGGTGCCGCCTTTAAGGAAAACTATCTGGTACAGGCTAGAGATAAAGGAGCCATAGCTTATATTGCCGAACGCGCTTACCCTGTAGATCTGCCCCATATCCTGGTCAGCGATGTACGCGAGGCCATGCCGATCCTGGCTCAACGTTACTACAATCATCCGGAAAAAGATATTGATATTATCGGCATCACAGGGACCAAGGGCAAATCCACCACACTTTATATGTTGCGGGAGATGCTAAACCTATGGCAGGAGGAGTCGGGACTACCCGCGGTAGCGTTCGTCTCAACTATAGAGACCTATGACGGTGTAGCAAAATTTGAGTCGCATTTAACCACGCCTGAAGCTATGGATTTGTATAGATACCTACATAACGCTCGTAGTCAGGGAATAAAGTATCTTGTGATGGAGGTTAGTTCACAGGGTCTAAAATATAATCGTATGGATGGTATCAGGCTGGCGGTAGCAGCTTTTCTCAATCTTTCCGAAGATCATATCAGTCCGATTGAGCACCCTGATTACGAAGACTACCTGGCGGCTAAATTAAGGATTTTTAAACTCACGGATAAGTCGGTATTAAATCTCAATATTAGAGAGATAGAGCGCATTGCCGCAGCCGCGAGATTAGAAAACAATCGTATTCGCTATTATTCTTCCTATAATAAAAAGGCCGATATTTTCTCGGCGGATATCCGGCGCGTTGATCCCGGCTATGTCTTTAAAGTTAAACTGGCCGAGTATATTTTCCCCTTTAGAATTAATATGCCCGGCCGGTTTAATGTAGACAACGCTTTGGCCGCTATCAGTATCGCCAACTGGCTACGCTGCCCGGTTGAATTCATGCAAAAAGGGGTCGAGAATGCTTATGTCCCAGGACGGATGGAACTTTTCACCACCCTGGACAGAAAGATCATTGTTCTAGTAGACTACGCCCATAATAAACTCTCCTTCCAAGAACTATTCGCTACCGTGCGAGATGACTTTCCTGATCACAAACATATTGCTATCTTCGGCTGTCCGGGAGCCAAAGGTATCAGCCGTAGGCAAGATTTAGGAACGGTGGCCGGCGCGTCTGCCGACTATATTTATCTCACGGAAGAGGACCCCAGATTCGAGAAAGTTGAGGATATATCCAAAGAAATAGGGCATTTCATTGAAACTGCGGGAGGCCGGTACACAATAATACCTGACCGCAAAGAGGCAATTAAAACTGCTTTCCAAAACGCTGAGGACAAAACCTTGTTGTTAATCTTAGGAAAAGGAAATGAAACCAGCCAACTACGCGGCAGTGTACACGAAACTGTCCAATCTGACATTTCGATTGCCCGCGAGTTAATCGCTGAATATGATAATCAACTTTAATTCTTGTCGAAGGCTAATTCTCTTAGCCCGGAAGAGCCAAGACTACTCCAAATTCTGAAAATAGTTATTATTTTTTTCACTACATTTTAGGTCTACCTAAAGTAATATATTGGTGATAAAGGCCGGAAAATATTGATATCTACTATCTTTGTGTTATAGTTAGAGAGTTGAAAAAGAGGGTGCTACTTGAAAAGTCGCCAAAGACTTCAATTTCGCACCCTCTACATTGTCCTCGCGAAAGGACATGTCCTCAGCTAACTACGACGCGGCATTAGCAGCAGCAGCAAGAGCTAGAGCTAGAGGAGCAGCCGGATGAACAGCTACAGCAAGCACCTGGTACGATCTCGATTGCCAGTGCCTGAGCGCTCATGGAGTTGTCAGAAAATGATACTTTCATTTTTACATTTCCTTTCTTGTATATTTAACAAACGGCGAACCGTCTATTAGAATAATTAGTGTCTATTTCTCGTCAGACCATTTAAAGCAGAAGACCGCGGCAGCAAAAGTAACAATTAAAGTTGCTACCGTAATCAGCAAATGCTTAATTGTCCCGGTATCCTGACCAAGCCAAATATCCTGTAAAAGTCTTACCATATGAGCGTAAGGCAGGTATTCCGCTATTTTGGAGAAAACTTCCGGTAAGACCGGTAAAGGAACTGAACAACCGGTCATGAAGAGAAAGACAAAATATAGCAATAACGCTACGGATAAGGTTGACTGAAATCCTTTAATGATACTAGCCAAAAACATTCCAAAAGAACTCACCGCGATGGCCAGAGCAAAAATTACGATTATATAGATAATAGTCCTTGGTAAATCCGGATATTGAATATCATATCCAAAGATTGCCACCCCAAACAACACAACTAACGATATTACTGATGTGGCAAAATTACCCATGATCAAAGCAATAATGTATTCCATTTTCGTAATAGGAGTGAAGCTGTAGCGCTTGATAGCCTTGCTTTCAATATTGCGGGCCAGCTCAATTGGCAGGCTGCTCAGACCGGTCACTAATAAAACGAGGAAGCTAAAGGCGGGAACCATGAAGTCAATTGTACCTACCCCACCAAACATAGGGGTCGGCTCATTGCCAAACATAACCGCGTTCATAATGGTCCAGAAGGTAGGAAACAATAACGCGAAAGCTATTACCATAGGCTGACGGAAATATTTTTTGATTTCAACTTTTGTGATAGTCCAGATTCTCTTTATACTCTTGCTCATACTTCTGTTCCTCCGACGAGATTCGAAATGTTATCGCTAAAGCTCATCGCGTTATCACCTAGGTCTTTTACGGCCTTTTGAGAAAGTTTTTTGTCTCTACCAAAGATAAGTACTTGATCACACAGATTCCAAATTTCTTCATAATAATGGCTGACTAAAACCATAGTTAAACCTTTAGAGCGAAGATCTTTTAAATACTTGTAAATTGAATTACGAGAATGAGAATCCAGTCCGGTCGTTATTTCATCAAAAAACAACAAATTCGGTTGATGCAAGATGGATAAAATAATATTAACTTTTTGTTTTTCTCCTCCTGACAATTTCCTTAAAGGCGTTTTAACCGCATGAGTTAAATCAAATTCTTTAATTAATTCATCGCCCCTGCTGCGTGGCAACTCATAAACATCACAAAACAGATTGCTTATCTCTCCTAAGCGCAACAAAGCCTCAAAATATCCGTCCTGCATTTGCACACCAACTTCGTAGGGCATTCTTTTGGCATTAAAACAGCGTTCTACCTCACCACAATCAGGCTTTATCACACCTAATAAAATATTAATAAGTGTTGTTTTCCCAGTGCCATTGCGACCAACAATACCCAGAGAGGTACCTTTATTAATTTCTATCTGGAGGTCTTCAAATAATAAATTGTCTCCATAAGCCTTACACAAATTTGAGCCTTTAAGCAATGTTTTTTCTTCCATATATTATCCTCACTTTATCTAGGAAATTCTTTTAGATTAATGCGCTGTCACCGCGCTCCTCGTGTGTCTTTCCCCACTGAGGAAAAAGAATACATAGGTTGCGTGCATAAACAGGGCCGGCAAAATATGACTAGTAGCGAAAATCAATACTATGGCGGTTACTGAAATTGATACTGAAGCAATGGACATGACAAAAAACTGCATTTTTTCCGTCACGTAAATTATCTGCAAGATAGCAAAAACTATACTACTGATTATCAAACCCAGAAGCAAAGTACGTTTATCTCCAGTCCTCCAGAAAATCAGAAATGGTACCAAATATCGTAAGAAGAACTCTTCTGTAATTGCCGCGAACACGCCAAAAAAATTGCTGATTTTCTTAGTTTGTTCCATCCAGGTGACACCTGTCATTTGTTCATAAGTTAGCTTGAAGCTGAAATGCGCTAAATCCAATGACACGGAAGTAATCGCAAGTGAAGCGAAAAAACCTAAAATCCCATACAAAATTAGTACGGCAAAATTGTACCCCGCCACAGGAAATAGCAATTGTAAAGCATCTCGCGGAATGAACAGCAAACATAAAAATGGGAAAAAGTCGTACCAAAGGGACACTAAAACAGACCAGAGTTTTTCATCCACATCATCAAATCTCATGCGTAGAAATAATTTTACTCTCCGTTTTATTACTATACTTTTAGTAATAAAAATATATACAATAACCCATATGAACAGAATGCCGACAATGTATTTAAGCATTGGTATATTTCCTTGAAAAATAAGGGACAGCGAGCATTACATATAAGTTATAAAGCAGGTGCATCACAATTGCGTAGATAACGCCACCCCTCAGCATAACAGCTCCTAATAGCAAACCAAGCAGCAATCTGGATAGAGTCCAATATACTTTTAAGTTTTCCGCGTTATTTATCATATGCCCATGATTCAACAAATAGAGCAAAGAACTGACACCCAGGGCTAAGTATGGAGATAAACCCAATTTGATCAGACTTAGTAAAATAATTACCCTGTATGACATTTCTTCGAAAACCCCAACCGCCAAGGTTAGTGCAATACTTTGCTCAGGCGCTTTATAATATGTTTTTTGCTTTTGCCGTCGTGAATAGACCACCATATACGTAGCATCAAAGGTGATCTGGATGCCAAAGGCAATAAACATAAACCACAACGGATGCAGACCGCTAACTATCAGGGGGCCAGTAATCCTCTGAAAAATCTCGGCCAAGTCATATTCGGCGGTGCTGTAGATCATAAATAAACTTATACCCACAATCAGAACTGCCAAAATCACATAAAAAACCTGAAAGGCATTCCTACGATTCAGTCGTTTCCAGCCACTCGGTAGAGAAATCTTATTCTGTACAACACCTACTAGACCCGCTATATAAGAATTGGCAGTTATACTAAGGTAGAGCATGTGGATAAGTCTCCAGATTCAAACCTTCATAGCGCGGATGCAACTTATAAGGAAAACCGGGAAAAGACATCTGCATTAACTCCGGAATGAAAACACGCATTACAAGCATGGTAGGATCCTTAATATTAGTCGGAGTAATATCTAGGAAACAACCGTATTCAGAAAATGAGTTAACGCCCTGTAGTAACCACTCCAGTCGAGCGGCATATTTCTCTTTGCCTGTCTTCCCTGTAGGCAAGTTAAAGGAGTCCGCGTATTCTTGGTAGGTTATAGTCTCGTTAATATATTTATATATGAACTCTCTGTTTTCTTTTTCTTTTTCCGGCAATGCATAGAAAGCCACATTGGAATCCAGATCAAAGAAATTGTTACCCGGATCTCTTGCTAACTCAATGATCTCAGGATTGTTAACAGGAACATATGTGGACATCTCCAGAACTGCCAGAGCCTCTTGAGTACCTCTGTAAATCGCATTGTCTAAATCCATCCCGGCTTGAACGCCAAAAGCGATTCTCGGGTAACTGGTTTCATCTTTGGCAAGAATAAACACACCTACAATTGGTATGTTAACTGTAGCTTGATCGGAATAATTTACATAGAGTATTTCATAACGCGAGACATTATCGCCTAAACTTCGTTCAATTGCTGATTGCAAATTCTGGGGCAAGCTCTCAAAAGCAATCTGTTGTTTAGGCAGATCGGTATACCAGTGCAACATAAAGGCATCTATTTGCACATATTCTAAAATACTATTAATAAACGCGCGATAAATGTCCTCATGACAAGCAGTTCCGGTAGTAAAAGACGGCATTTGAATTTGGTCTTTGGTAAAACCGATGAAGAAAGAAGATGCCGGCACCCAAATCGTTTGATCAAAGTCTTGCAGGGCCATGGCTTGCACCCAATGCATTTTATCATCTTCTGTAAAACGCTCAACTCGATAAATTTTGTTGAACTTATTCATTTTAGCTAATTGTTCCTGATCCAAACCTGCCAGTAAATTAAGAGGCATCACTTTATGGCCCTCATTTACGAGTTCAGCTCTGGAACAATATCTGATTCTAGGCTCATGTAAAATATGTGCTGTAATTCCGGCGTAGCGTTCAACACTTTCACCCATAAATCTGATATCAGCTTCCTCAAAAAAGTTGCCATAACCACTGATGTGGTAACTCATGTCATGATCGGGTGAAATTAACAATTTCGTATACTCAGGCATACCGCCCGTAACAATATTTAGCCCGCCCATATCATCTATGCCTTTATTAAAGATTCTAAAATTAAAAATGATACCCGATTGTATGCCCGATATGCGGGATAACTTATGATCCAAATATGACCTTCGATTAAGAACCTGCATGACCCAATACCTCTTTCAATGCGTTTCTGGTTGAGATGTTATAATCCTGAGCTCTAGTGACAGCCACATGGCCACAAGTAGTACACATGGGAGACCGAAGCAAACGCTCAGTCGTAATCTCAAAAGTCGGAGTATAGATCGATACTACTAAGCCTTCTATTACAGTGTTGATATCATACAAATTCTCCGCGTCCAGCTTTTTGATGAAAGAAGACATTAAGAGAAAGTCTTCTCTGGAAGACACATAATGCTCAAAATCACGTTCTCGCTCCAGATAATTCAAATAATTAATAAAGCCTTGCATGCGAACCTCGTTGCCTTGACGTAAACATTCAAAGCAACCCGTCGTATTACGGTTAAAGGCGGTCATAGTCATAAATTTACCGTCCTGTAAACCTAAAGACCACGGTAGAGATAATTCGTAAGTCAAACGATTTAATTTGTTGAGGAACATCACTCTAGGTGTGGTTAAAATTACGACTAGACGGTCATAAGGAAGCTTTTCCTTACAGTAGGCCACATTCTCTTCATAGGCCAGATAATCAAGTTTGGTAACAAGTTGTGTCGAGAGGTCTTGATCCAGCTCTTGTACCGGGATTATCTCCTTGCCAAAGATTAGTTTCGCCTCATCTTTAAACTCTTCTTCAGCAATAACGGCAAAGTTATCTTCATCGGGCGTGATCGGTGCTTCACTATCGTCACGCTCGGACAAAAAACTAAAACTTAACAACTGATTTATTAGAAACTCATGATAGGCATCTTCAGCAAATTGTTCTTTTGCTACCCCTTCAGTCGAGAAAGTTTGTTCCAGCAAATCAACAAACGAATCAAAGTCTGAGTTGTTATTCTCAAACTCGCTTCTCTCAAATATGATTTCCATATGATTCCAGATGCCACTGCGAATAATAAATTCGTCTTCGTAACGGGACATACTTATATTCTCACGAGGACTAAAAATCTTCATAAACTATCTCCTTTTATATGATTTATTAAATTACAATTAAATTTCTGCTCCGCTAATGAAGCAACCGATTACATGGGTATCTAAGCCATCAATATCTATTTCTTGCTCAATAACTTGTTTGAAATAACCGCCTAATTCACAAAATCCGATGCCCAATAAATAACCAACCAGGTTTAGATTTTGCATGGCTGAACCGGCCTCTAAAATAGCCAAATGTGTTCCCAGATCACCATACTTCATCATATTGCGCCTTCTCTCATAGACCCAAAATCCCAAAGCGCTGAAGTTTTCAGTATCAATACCATCCAGATTAACTAGTTCTTCCAACTCGACATTTTTTTCACCAATAAAACGTAAGCGGTGATTAAAGGGTTGATAGCGATAGTAGCCTTTTTTCAGACCCTTTACTCTATTAATATACAAATATAGATAAACAGGATATAAGCCACCACCGGAAGCATAAGGTCGAGGAAAAATACGATGCGGCTCGCCTTCGCCTTTGACTGCCAGAGAATGGTAAAGCAAATTAGACAAGTCCTGCAAAGGCAAGTCACTATTGACATATTCTCTTACGGAATGACGCCCCTGTAGACATGTATCTAATGAACCTTTTAATTTTGTCGCCTTCGGCAATTCAATTACATCGCGCTCACTTTCTTCTAAATACTGGGTGCGCATTGTATCTACAGCACCTCCGGAAGAGTAGACGCCAATGCTGTTTGCGAAAGCCGGGAAATTATTATTGACACGGAAATTCAATAAATACCATTCAGAAATGGCGTCATCAAAAAACCGACCTTGGTAATTCATGGTATTCGTTCCCATGATAGTCTTAGTACTCTGATCTGAAACAATTAGACTATTATTCTTAAAGCGAGAAGCACTTACTATGTCCGATCTCGTAATCTTCAATGTAAACCTCCTTCTATTTAAAAAACATTTCAAATATGAGGTTACCACTATAAAACTGCAAGTTTGTTAGAATCAGATTATTAACTCGTAAATTAAAAAGTAGAGAAAATGCATAATTATTAAAAGGCCGCCACACAGGCCTTTGCGAGGATAATGAGTTATTTTATGTACTGTAGTTTGGTCAGAAAATTTAAACTACAGTACATTTTGCTGAACTATATCCTAGGAAAGAGGCTACGAATCTTAAAGAAATTACTATTGACTTCACAAAAAAATATTGTACATCCTATATAATAAAAGCCAAAATCTTATCTTATTTACAGGAAAGGAATATTCAAGTAGTAGGAGAATGAGTGAGAGTTATAATCTAAGTTGCAGTATATCTTATGGACATAGAAAATAGTTTTAATATAGATGGATCAAACACTAAATCTTATAAAAAAGACCTTGAAGTTCCTGCCAGAGTTATGAAAAAGC
>DUNL01000097.1 GCA_012839385.1 Clostridiaceae bacterium | reverse complement strand
TTTTTCGGGAACTCGGTCTTTATCTCGGCCATAAGGGCATCGTTATCTACCTTGCCGTCTTTCGTGTGCTTCTCAATCAATTCAGTATAAAAAAGTATGGAGGGATTACTGATGGAGTGGTTAAAGAAATTGATTGAGAAGCACACGAAAGACGGCAAGGTAGATAACGATGCCCTTATGGCCGAGATAAAGACCGAGTTCCCGAAAAATGCGGTTCCGAAGGATACATTTAACACTTTATCTGAAGCAAAGAAGAAGCTAGAGACCGACGTCACCGAGCGGGACAAGCAGCTTGATGAACTGAAGAAAACTGCCGGTGCAAGCGAGGAACTGAAGAAGCAAATTGAGACTTTGCAGGCTGAGAATAAAGCGGCTACTGAAAAGTTTGCTGCTGACCTTAAAGACCTGACACTGACGAACGCTATCAAGCTGGCCATTGCCGGAAAGGTACACGACGAGGACCTGACAGCTGGCTTGATTGACAAGTCCAAACTGGTTGTTGACGGTGATAAGGTTGTTGGCCTGGATGAGCAGCTGAAGGGCTTGCAGGAAGAGAAAGCGTTCCTCTTCAAGCCGGCAGGAGAAGGCGAGAATAAACCGGGCTTCCAGCCGCGGGTTGGCTCCGATGGCAAAGGCAACAACTCCGACGACAAGGAGCAGCCGGCTTCCCTACGAGATGCAATAGCGTCTCACTTGAAACAAAACTTAGGTACTTAGGAGGATGAAAAATGGCTGTTACTTTAGAACAGGCAAAACTTAACGTGCAGGATGCCCTTCAGATGGGCATTATTGACGAATTCAGGAAGTCAAATTTTCTGTTTGATAAGCTGACATTCGATGATGTTGTTTCTCCCACCGGCGGTGGCGCCACCCTCACCTATGGTTATACCCGGGTGGTTACCCAGCCAACAGCTGCATTCAGGGAAGTAAACAATGAGTATATTCCCCAGGAAGCCGCAAAGCAGCGCTATACCGCTGATCTGAAAATCTTCGGCGGGTCCTTCCAGGTTGACAGGGTGATCGCCAACATGGGCGGGATCATCAACGAGGTGACATTCCAGATGCAGCAAAAGGTCAAGGCTGCGGCGGCCTTGTTTAACGACACTGTCATTAATGGGGATACCGGTGTAGACGGGAGAGTGTTCGACGGCCTTGAGAAGGCTGTTACTGGGTCTTCGACCGAATTCGTTCCCGCTGCTGCTATCGACCTGAGCTCCACAGCGAATATTACCGCAAATTATGTGGAGTTCCTTGACGTACTGGATGAATTTCTAATGGGGCTTGACGGTGAACCCGGTTTCATCGGCGGCAACCTTAAGCTCATAGCCAAAATCAGGGCTTGCGCTCGGAGAGCCGGCATGTACCAGGTGACGAAAAATGACTTTGGCCAGCAGGTGGAGTCTTACGGGAACATCCCGCTGATCGACTTTGGAACCAAGGCCGGCACCAACGATCCTGTTGTGCCGATTGATGCCAACGGTGAGACCCCGCTTTATGTGGCACGGCTAGGTCTGGACGGCTTCCATGCTGTATCTATGGCCGGTGTGCCCCCGGTGCAAACCTGGTTACCCGACTACAGCAACTCTGGTGCTGTTAAGACCGGTGAAGTTGAGATGGTGGCCGCGGTGGTGCTTAAAGCGACCAAGGCCGCAGGCATCATGCGGCGTATCAAAGTAGCTTAAGAGTAGCTTAAGAAGGGAGAAAATACGATGGCTAGAATCTACGCTCCGAATGAGGAGCATAACTGCGACTTCGGCGTTGACTTCACCCATGGAGCAGCTGCTGTTCCTGACGCAAGCACTAAAGTAATCGGCTGGTTTAACAAGCAGGGATATACCATTGTGCCCGGCAGTGATACTCTTTCCCCCTGGGATCATTTGCCGGTAGAGCAGCTGCGCATCTTCGCTCCATACGCCGGCATCAATCCCACGGGGATGACAAAGGCCGTTTTGGTGAATGCAATCGAAACGGCGCTGATTACGCTCATGAAAATCGAAATCACCCAGTTTGATGCAATCGCCGATATTGATGGCGGCACTACAGCAGAACCGGTGTTTGCTGATGCAGACGCTGTAAAGGCTGTCCTGCCTGATTACGTCACCGCAACATTCGCGAACGGGTCCAAGGCCACTGTGCCTGTCACTGCCTGGGTGGACACTGACACTTACAACAAGGCTGCTGCCGCCTCCTATACCTTTACCGCAACGTTGGGTACCATCCCTCTTCCCTTCGCAAACTCCGCAGAAGTGACAGCGACCGTTGAAGTCGTTGTGGCGGCTGCGTAGGTGTTCGGGTATGGCTAAGGTGTATGCACCTAACAAACAATATATCGGCATCTGCGCCAATGTAGTTTTCAGAGATGGGGTCGGTGAAACATCCGATCCCCATCTTATTGAGTGGTTTAAGAGCAAAGGTTATACCGTGGAAGAGGAACCAAAGCAGGCTGCGAAGCGGAAGCCTGCGCCGGCAAAGAAGACGAAGAAAGAGGGATGATATATGGCTTATGCAGATGCTGATTACTACAAGTATGAATACAGCGGGACAGTGATCCCTGATGAGGCCCTGGCCAACCAGCTCTCAAAGGCCAGCGACCAGGTGGACAGCCTCACCTATAACCGGATCCGGGCTGTAGGCTTCGACCAGTTGACAGAGTACCAGCAGGGGTGCGTCAAAAAGGCGGTATGTTCCCAAGCCGACTTCAATGTCCAATATGGGGCATACGCCGACATGCCGCTCAAAGGCTACAAGGTAGGCGATGTCTCCGTTACCTTTGATGGTGAAAAGGTGAACGGCGTGGCCACCACTAAGGCTGTCCTAAACTACCTCGGCCAGGCTGGCCTC
>DUNL01000046.1 GCA_012839385.1 Clostridiaceae bacterium | reverse complement strand
TCGACTCCGGTTTTGGTGTAGGCGTGGGTGTCGACTCCGGTTTTGGTGTAGGCGTGGGTGTCGACTCCGGTTTTGGTGTAGGCGTGGGTGTCGACTCCGGCTTTGGTGTTGGCGTGGGTGTCGGCTCCGTTTTCGTCGTAGTTGGAGTCTCCGTTTTCGTCGTAGTTGGAGACACCGTTGGAGCGGGCTCAACCACATGCTTCAATTTCAGGGTACTGCTCTTGCCTTTTGAATCCTTAGCTGTATAGACAACCTCGTATGTGCCGGGCTTATTGACATCAACTGTGCCCTTATAAGTAACTTTGAGCTTATTATTGGCGAAGTCAAAAGCTTGAACATTTTTAAGGTAATCAAAACTATCGCCGGCTTTAATTGTCTGCGCGGTACCGACAATACGCGGTGGCGAACTAATCTGCTTTTTCCAGGGATTATTCTTGTTGGGGTCATAAGGATCCCAGCCATAGCGGGGATCATTCTTTTTTACTTTAATATTAATCTTCGGTAAACCGGGAACACCACTGATATTATAGCCGGAAGCGCTCTTCAGAACCTTTACTTTAGTCCCACGGGGAAGATTATACATAAACTTCGCGTCAGCAGTATTTAGACGAATACAGCCGTGTGAAGATCTTTTACCTAGCCTGTTAAAAGCACGAACATCCAAAGAATTGTGTTTTCTCATTCTCTTATAACTAGTCGAGTGGAAAAGATAGCCGGAACCGCGAGTACCCAGAATACTAGTAGCGTATTGATGATAAGAAACTCCATACTTAGTAAATCTTACCCAAGATGAACCACCACCCAGATAATAACTACGCTTCTCTCCAGATATTGGTGTGGGGTAACTCTTGGTACCTGTAGAAGTTACCATTTTTCTGATAGGAACCTCGGCTCCGGAGGCATTAGTACCATAAACTACAACCCGCTGCTCCCTGACAAATACTCTGACCGTATAAGGAGGTCCGGCATGAACTGTACTCATTTTGCTAATTTTCGGGGTCTTAGACTTAGAACTAGGTGCCGCTTTAGTTTCTTTGGTTTCACCGGTCTTTTCACTCGCCTTAGTTCGCTTAACTTGCTTGCGCAAAAATTCCGGAATAGTGTCCAGGATAGTAGATGTTGATTCTAGAAGATCTTCTGAATCGACTTCAGTTTCAGACAAGATCTCAGTTGACACTAAATCATCTTGTAAAAGGACATCATCGTCAGTCTCGGTTACGTCCGCTGTATCTTCAGGTACATCATTCTCCATGACATCTGTTGGCAGGGTCTCTGCCTCAGATTCTAGATTTTTAAATGTTCTTGAAGTTTTATCTTCTACCAAACTACAGGAGGTAATGATACTGACCAGTATTAGTAGCACCAAAAAGACCAACAGTCCCCGGGAAGCATTGCCTCTTATTTTACTATCCATATACTACCAGCTCCTTAAAAGCAAACAAATACAGGGTTATTCTAAACTAAGAACATTCTAATGTAAATACGGACTCTGATTCAAAAGTTACCTAATGAATATTTGTTTTCATATATTGGCAACACAGTTTGTTTTATACCCCTCGTTAGTTATCAGTCGCTCAAGAAAAATTAAGTTCACTTAAAATTTCTTAGATTGTCGTGTATTGTCGTCTGAACGCGATATTTGACAATTTATTGTGGCGCCAACAGATGTATCAAGTTCTATGATAAGGATATCGCGCTTAATTTAAAGAAATAAAGAATATAAAATCTAAGGGAAGAAGGAGAATACAAATGGACAGTCTAAAAACTTACGGTCATATCGCGGACAAAACTTTCCACTTAACGCCAGCGTCAGAAAACAAGATCAATACCGCTAAATACAGGCAGACCTTCTCAGATTGCTCAGAACTAAAAGAGTATCTGACCTGTTTAACAGAAGAGCAAAGTAGCGTACAAAAACTGTCAAGTTGGTTACAACAAAATGAACAGGGGAAAAACCTACATTTGATAGAAGACAATGCTAGAACGCATACCAAATTATACGATAAGACTCTTTCACATCTAAAACAACGTCAGGAACTTCTAACGAGAGTTGTTTATCATCTAGCCAGGCTACATGCGGCCTATAGAGAAACTCTCGTTTCACTTTATCTGGAGCATAACAATCTTAAAGAAACAGCGCTTTTGATCGGAAAATCAGTATCTACTGTCAAGCGTTATCGAAATGCCGGAATTGTTGATTTATTTCTCAGACTGAAACAGCAAGAACTATCCAGATATCAAACCAACTAATTTTACCTTATCCACACTGCAAGAATGAATCATTACACCTTTACTTGAGACAAATTATTCTTTTAGTTATTATTAGTGATACGCTACTAGATTTTTTCGGTAATTGGTTGGTGTTAAAAATTTCTAATGTATGAGGGTGTAAATGGGACTCTTTTTCTCTAAAAAAAGAAGTGATGGTAAGGTTGTCAAAGGGGAAGACCCCTTAATCAGAATGACACCTTTCATCATGCGCGGACGCAATGAAGCGGTCATCTACTTTCCCCGTTCCTATGATATTGAGGCTATTCAGACCTTTATTCAAGATCAAAGGGCAAGGGGCAAGAGAATTACATTGTTCAATATCATAGCGGCTTCAATGTTGCAAACTATTTTTCGCAGACCGAAGATAAATCGCTTTATCGCTGGCAGACGACTGTATGAACATAATGATGTTTCCATATTATATGCCGTTAAAGCCAGGATGACCGATGATGCCTTGGAGTCTATAGCTAAAGTTGAGTTCAATCCTGATGATACTATCTATGATGTGGCGGAACGTATGAAGAGCAACACGGATATGATTAAAGACGGCAAACTCAAAACTGATGATAAATTTATTCATTTTGTATCGAAGCTACCTCGTTCCATACTACAGTTTGCTCTCTGGATTATTCGCCTAATGGATTTCTATGGCATCATGCCCAAGGCTCTAATGGACGCGATCCCGCTTTATTCCTCAGTTTACATTTCCCATATTGGCAGCGTAGGCGCGGACGCTCCCTTTCACCATCTCTATGAATTTGGAACTACTTCTATTTTCATTACGATTGGGCGTGTTTACGAAGCACCTTATAAAAACAAAGATGGTGAGCTGGAGTGGAGACAGACAGTTGATCTTAAATTCTCCATAGATGAAAGAATATGTGACGGTTTTTATCTGATCAAGAGTATGAAAGTGTTTGACAAGTTCATGAACAACCCTTCTTTACTGGAACTGTCCCCTAAAGAACATGACGAAATCCACGAAAAACGTATGGAAAGGATTCGTCAACGTCGAGATAAACGGGCCAATCTAAGTAAAGATGCTGACACCAACACTATCTCTTAATAGGATAGCCGCTACCCTCGTTGGCAATTTCCCAAATTTCATCAGGCAACACTTGATTATAGTAATCATAATCTAAAATCTGGGCAGAAAATTTAAATTTATTCTTTACGATATGGGTAATGTCTCTAATATACTCTTCTTGATTCTCTAAAGTAACACCAGGGGCAGGTATAAATTCCTTGCTGACAGAATTGTAGCGCCCCTTATCCGTAATCCAACTGCGGTTAAGGAAAAAGGCCAAGGGCTCTCTGTCAGAAAAGATGTCACTGCCAATTAGTAGGCGCGAATCAAAGGGAATGTCCATCAGATTGTAAATAGTAGGCAAAATATCTAAAGTAAAACACACTTTATCCACAATTTCGGGCTCCATACCATCTACATACATAATGAGTGAATTTCTATAAATTTCAAAGTTATCATCCAGCTCTTTACCCGCTAATTGCTCATAATCAACTTTTTCTAAGCCATAGGGATAGTGATCGGCATTAATTACAATTAAAGTCCGGTCGGCAATTCCCTTTTCCCTCAGTCTTTGCAACAGATATTCCATCGCCCTATCTAATTCAATCTGAGTGCCCATATAAGCTTTACTACCTTGATTTAAAGGTAGATCTTTGACAATGTCTTTATTCTTGGTGGCCATGGCATTGCCGAGAAAGGTATAACTCATATGTCCGCTGACAGTCATAAAGTAAGCGTGGAAAGGCTCTTTAGCTACCATCTCGTCAAATACTTGCTCCATCATCTCCAGATCAGATTCAGGCCAAGTTTTCTTTAATTCGATACCATTACCGAGTCCTTTATAAGTGTCGTATCCCAGATTAGGATGAGATTTGTCGCGACCATAATAGGTATAAGTATGATTATGCCAAGCAGAGGTAGAATAGCCTAGGCGTTGCAACATCTTGCCCGGTACCAGAGCCATATTCTTAGTCGCCGATTCAGTCATGCTCCAAACTCCCGGCTTAGGCGCCAGGCCCGTTATGCCGGTATATTCTCCATCCGATGTAGAAACGCCCCATACCGGATTATAAAAATTCTTGAACTTAATTCCTTCCTCCTGCAACTTCCATAAAGTAGGAGTCAATTCAGGATGAGCTGAATAGGCGGAATGACTTTCCGCGGTTATAAAGATGAGATTATAACCTTTATATCTGCCGGTGTGATCATTAGTCGTGCTGGGAGTAATATCATTAAAGTACTGAGCCATATTGCGCAGTTTGTCATTGCTCTCATGGGCAATAATACTTTCAAAGTCTATCGGCAAAATATGATCTCGAACAGAAACAGGGTTAACAACTGTCTTTTTATCTCCATGGCTGGATTTGTTAACATCGGCGGATAAATCAACAAAAGGAGTAGAAGTATCTGAATCCATGATTACTACTTCTGCCGGCAAAGTGTCATCAGGATCAGGAGCCTCTATCGACTTATCAAAGAGGAAATGTCCAAAATCAACACCCATAGCGGACATCAGACCGATCTTGCTGGAAGCTACGAGAGGATCATTGGACTCAAAACAGAGATCATAGGCTGAATTCATAGAGCGGTCTCCAATATTAACAAACAGTAGAGCAAAAGTGAAACTGACTATAGCGGCCGTGATCCTGAGAAGGCCTAGTAAGATAAGGTTATGCCTATCGGCTCCGGTCTTACGGGCAAGGCGTTCGTTAAACAATTGTTCCGGAATGATACCCTTGGTTCTAAGATATCTGAGCAGTTTCTCGTGAATAAAAAAGACTATCACCGGTAGTATGATTAACAACAAGACCGGAATATTAAGTAGAATTTTAATTATCACATCGCTGGCAAATTCAGCCACCTGTGCCCCTCGAGTCATAGAAAACCATGTGAAAAGATTGCGAAAGAAGCTGTAATAAATATACTGGGCACCAAAAAAGATCATTATGATCACCAGCGGTACAGCAGTTAATCTGCGCCACCAACGCTGAGGAAATAAAGTAACAATAAAAGTCAGACTAAAGGCCAGAGCTAAGCTAAAACAAGTATTTATCAACAGACCCTTGAGGTCAATATTTTTGTGTACGAAAATCCTAAACCAAAGATCCCACCAGATTAAAGACAAAATCAGCCATAAAAAGACTTTTCTGGTAGCTAAGCCGGATTTTTCTATTTTTTTCTTAGGTTGCTTAATTGTTTCTTCTATTTTTTTAGCGGGGTGAGCGAAAGTTTCACGCTTTTGTATTGTCGCAGCACGTAGTCCGCTCTTTCTAACGCTAGTTGACTTTACCTGCTTTTCATCTAACTTCTCAAGCGCGTTTTTTCTTGCCTCATGATGGTTGTGAGCGACATCTGCTACCGGGGATACAAGAGATGTTTCCCCCGTTGAAAATTCAGAGTTATATCCTTTCTGCTTCAGGTATTCCTTAATTAACCTTTGCTGTTCTATTGAAAAACTATGCTTTCTATTCATATGGACATTATATCAACTTAACATTCCCCTTACAAACGCTTTAAATATTACAATTCAATAACTGATGTTTTGCTTAGCGTTAATTATCTATAATTTGGATTTGCTTTGTGCTATTATTTTGGTCATGGTCATTTTAAGTAGTAATTTGTCAGGTCATGATGCCGAGACACTGAAAGAACCTTTTATCGGAGTATTTGATTCAGGCGTTGGTGGTTTAAGTGTACTTGCTGAGCTCAATATAAGACTGCCGGGAGAGAATATCGTCTATATCGGCGATTCTATGCATGCTCCTTACGGAGATCGAGCGCCGAAAGAATTGTTTGATTTAACCGGCAGAATGTGTCTGTGGTTTAAAGAAATGGGAGCTAAGGCAATAGTCGCCGCCTGTAATACAGTTTCCTCAACAATAATGCCGGAGCTAAGAGCTTTATCAGAACCACTGCCAGTCTTCTCAGTTTTGGAAGCCGGTGTTAGTGGCGCGGTGGAGACAACCAGAACAAACAAAATAGCTGTGATGGCAACTGCTACCACAATCAAAAGCGGATCATTTGAGTCTAAAATTAAGGCAAGTCTCCCGGAAGCAGAAGTAACAGGAATCGCATGCCCTGCTTTTGTTCCTTTAGTAGAAAGCGGTCAGATAGAAGGCCCTAAGGCTGAATCTTTAATTGCTGAGGCTTGTGCCGAAGTACAAGATGAGGAAATCGACACAATACTCTTGGGTTGCACCCATTATCCGGCTCTAATCCCCTTGCTGCGAAAACATTTGCGAGCGGGTACAACAATTATGAATCCCGCTTCTGTCTTCGCCGATATTATAGCTAGTGACCTGCGAGAGAAAAACCTGCTTTCAGAGAGCCGACAAGGCAGCAGCTTGTTGTTAACTACGGGTGATATTTCTCAGTTCGCGCGATCCGGCGCTTCACTCTTGGGGCAAACTCCTGATCCTGTTTATAAGCTGCCCTATCAATACCTAGAGCGTCACTCACCTCTTAATACGGTTCGTGGCCGCGCTTTGGCAACACGAATAGCCAGATCAGAATTGAAATAGTGCTGTAGACTAATGCCAATATGAAATTAAGGATATAGCTCTTGCTATATTGGTACAATAGGCCGGTAACGATTGGTCCTACCAGCATTCCCGCTCCAGCGCTAATCTGCAGAAAAGAAGCGAAGCTGGCATAATTTTTTGCTCCGAAGAGGCTTTTGGAAAAAGCCGGATAGGCTATGGAACTAAAGGAAAATCCCATTCCCGCTCCTACCACCAAAGTAATCAAGAAAATCTTGTGACCGGCTAAAATAGCGCTGAGAACACCCAGAGCGATTGCCAGAGTACAGATAATTGAAGCCGCTTTCAGGCCTAGAGACTCAAAAGCATAGCCGATCACAGGTTTACCAATCATAAGGAAAAGCATAAAAGCCGATGAGACCTGCGCCGCCTGCGGCAAACTGTAACCGATGTCAATCAGATGCGGTGACAAATTATTAAAAAGCGCATTTGTCGTCATCGTAACCAGGAAAATCGCGGAGATAAAAATCCAAAATCTGATCGATTTTAAGGCGTCTTTCATCTCAACTCCCGGCAGGTCATCAGTCACATCCGTGAGTTCAAAATCATCAGCGGCTCCGTAAGGTCGCAAATTAAGATGATAAGGGGTAGCTCTCACAATAACAAACAAGGTTATAAACAAACTTATCAAGGTAATAATGCCAAAAAGAAACAGCGTTCGTCGCCAACCAAAGGCCGGGATCCAGAGCCCGCCCAGATAATTGTAGATCATACCCCCGAAACCGGAACCCATAAAAGCAAAGCCAATAGCCAGTGACGTGTTTTTCTCAAACCAGTTTTGGATCACAATTGACATCGGAACATAAGCACCAATGCTGGTCATAGAGGTTTGAAAGATGATAGCCAGATAATACTGGAGCAAGCTATTAACATAGCTCATGGCGAAGACGCTACCGGTTAGTAACAGTGCCGCTAGTCTGATGACTTGCATTACAGGCATCCGCTTAAGTAGAAAAGCGCAAATAAAGGCTCCGAGAATATTGCCTAGGCCTTTGACTGTAGTGCCCATAACCATTTGTGGTCTGGTAGCCTGAAGTGTTTCTTGGATAGGCGTAATGAAAAGACTGGCGGTATTAACCGTAGAACCCCAAATAGAAGCCAGAGCAAAAAACAGGGCAATTATTGTAATCCAGTGCATATGAGGAATTTTGCGCAATCTGCTATCTACAGTCATCATTTTAGAAAGTTACCCCACTAATTAAAAATTTTTGCCGTTTGACCGGTTGACAATTTAATGAGTATAACTTAAATACTACTTTAGAGCTAATATTCTTCTAACTCCAGTTTAACGGAAGCATAGAGACCTGATATTTCTTCTTCTGTCAGTAATCTATATTCACCTATATCAAGCTCAGGATCCAATGTCAGCTCTCCAATACTTAGACGACTAAGATAAGTTACCTTCCGTCCGGTAGCCTCCAACATTCTCTTTACCTGATGGTACTTACCCTCCTTAATGGATAGAAGCACATCAGATTCATCAAGTATTTCCAGCTCCGCCGGCAGGCATACAGTCTTGTCTTCCAACATGATTCCCAAGCGGAATTGTTCACGATCAGCTTCGCTGAAAGGACGTCCCGCATAAATAATATGATAGGTCTTGACAATCTGATACTTGGGCGACATAAGCCTATGGGCAAGTTCACCGTCAGTAGTCATCAAGATCAGTCCTGTCGTATCCCGATCAAGTCTGCCGACGCTGGTCAATGATCTGTATCTTAGCTCCGGAGCGATAAGCTCCAAAATGACGGGAAAGCGATTATCTTTATGGGCTGACACATAGCCGGCGGGCTTATTGAGCATCAAATGGGTATGCTTCCTCAGCGTTAAAAGCATATCGTCCAAAGTGACCGCGGCTTCGCCTGGATTCGTAAGAATAAATCCGTGATCAGTGATTATCTCCCCATCTACAGCGACACGACCCTTTTTAATCAAGGCCCTGACTTCCTTCCTGGTGCCCAGACCTATTTGCGCCAATGCCCGATCGAGTCTCAGTCTTGTTTTTTCAGCCATTGTCATCTTCTCTCCGTCTTAACATTGTCAGGAGACATTTTAACAAATCAGCCTCTCTGCTGACTCCCATTATATTATTGTTGTCAAGCAAAAGCGGTACTTCATTGTAGTCTGCTAATTTACGCCGAAGTGTTTCGAGTCCAGAAGCTTCCAGTTTGGCTAACTGGGCACATCCACTGTTCCACTATCTTGGCAGAGTTCTCAAAACCATTACGCCGTACAATTTAAAGAACGGTATTGCTAAAGCAAACTTTTACGAACCAGCCATAAATCGAATCTATCAAGAAATGGCGTAGTACTACGGAACGGTCATTTTGCCATAAAAAACTGACCTCCAAAAAATTAAATTTTTAGGTCCAACTTTTTGGGGTCAGTTCACATCTCTGATAAAATGACGAGCTTTGTTATTGATATAATTTGTTAAAGTCTTTATATACTCTAGTTATTTATTAAAATATTTACCTTTTACTTTATTAGCCAGCCAGGAACTTGAGCTTTTGAGATAAGAAACTCATTGTCTGGTAGAACTTTAATCCATAAAGCTGACTCTACAAGTTTATTACTTCTAGTTTTACCGAGGGATGAAAGTACATAATCAAACTCACCATCGACTCTTACTCTTAGGGTATCATTAAAGGAATATCTTACTTCAGTTATTTTTAATAAAGAATATTTTCCATCTGCATTTTGTCTTTTTTCTTCTTTATCAACAAAATCATCTACGGCCGACATAACGGCGTCAGGAGTACCCTCTTCAAAATACTTCATTCTTTCTGTAGTTGAGCCCTTATTATTAGCTATTTGAATTAAATCATCTAAGCTTTTCCCAATAAAATCAGATAGTGCAGCTTTATCGTACATAGAATCGTTAACTTCTATCATATCGCCTATTAATAGTTCTTGACCATCTAATATTTTGTCTTCATAAATATAATCTCCTAAGACCTCATTAGGTATAACTAGTTTTGTATCTTTTAAGGCATATGGGATTAGAAAATATTGTTCTTCATCAAAAAATTTGAAATTATGTTCTTTAGAATCAATACCATTAATAATGAAATGCAAATTTTCATTTGTATTTATTTTAATATCCTCTTTATAAAAATCTTCTAAAACAATCTTGTCATCTTCAATAGAATAATAAAGAATACTTTCACCCTTATCATCTGTTACGTAAGAGCCATCTACCTTAAACCCATTTTTAGTTTTAGCTACTAAATCTTGAAACTCCATAGATTCCTTATATTTATTGAAATATTCTTCTAATGCCTCTAAACTAACCCCTTCTTTAACAAAAGAATTGTCAAGGTCTATTTCACCATTAAAAAAATTAGTAAAATAATCATGGGCAAACTTTTCTGAAGGAGTTAAATCTTCTTCTTCAATGCTGATCCCCTCATATTCTAAAGAATTTTCATCCCCATTATTATCTTCTTCATTATTTTCTGAACTATTTTCATAAACTTCATTTTCATTTTTTACTACTTCTTCATTTCTTACTTTATTCTCTTCACTTTCTTTTTTCGTATTACAGGCTGTGAAAATTAAGCTTAAGCTAAGCAAGAAAATTATTAATAAGATTTTTTTCTTCATTTTATTCTCCATTTTCATTTTATTTCTATACAATTAACATATCGATTATAGTATAGCAATATAAAATAAATGTAAAATACTATAATCGATATGTTAATTGTATAGAAATAAAATGAAAATGGAGAATAAAATGAAGAAAAAAATCTTATTAATAATTTTCTTGCTTAGCT
>DUNL01000172.1 GCA_012839385.1 Clostridiaceae bacterium | reverse complement strand
GGAAATCGCCTTAATACCGAGTCCTACAAGGCCCCGGTGAAAATGCCGGAATAGTAGATATAGGGGATAATTTGGCTGTTGCCATGAAAGTTGAAAGTCATAACCATCCTTCGGCTGTAGAACCCTATCAGGGTGCTGCTACCGGTGCCGGAGGAATGATCAGGGATATCTTTACAATGGGTGCAAGACCAATTGCTCTCTTAAATTCTCTCAGGTTCGGCAACCTTGACAGCAAGCGAGCAAAGTTTCTGTTTGAGGGTGCTGTTGCCGGTATCGGTGATTACGGAAATGCCATGGGCATACCTACTGTGGGCGGTGAAGTCTACTTCGATGATTCTTATAAAGAAAACCCGTTGGTCAATGCCATGTGTGTAGGCATAATCCATCATGACAAGATTGTTCGCGGTAAAGCTGCCGGGGTAGGGAATTCTGTTATGGTGGTAGGCGCTGCTACTGGGCGTGACGGAATGCATGGAGCAAGCTTTGCCTCCGGTGAGCTTTCTAATGACAATCCGGATCAGGGTTCTCCGATGCAGGTAGGGGATCCCTTCAAAGAAAAACAATTGATGGAAGCCTGCCTTGAACTGCTGCAAAAGGAATGGGTGGTCGGTGTCCAGGACATGGGAGCTGCGGGTGTAGTTTCATCCACTTCTGAAACTGCAGCTAGAGCAGGAAGCGGCATAGAATTGGATGTAGCCTTGGTTCATCAGCGAGACAAAGACATGAAACCCCATGAAATTATGATATCCGAATCTCAGGAGCGCATGTTAGTCATTGTGGAGAAAGGGCATGAAGATGATGTGAAGCAAATCTTCGAAAAATGGGATCTGGATGCGGTAAAAATTGGTACAGTCACTGATGACGGTATGTTGAGAATTCTGGAGAATGGGAAACTGGTAGGTGAAGTCCCGGCTGTATCGTTGGCTGAAGGGGCACCTACTGTTAAAAGAAAAAGTAAAAGACCTGCATACATGGATGAACTAAACATAGACTTTTCTACGATTCCTGTACCTGGCGATTTAAATGAAATATTGTTTAAATTGCTGGACTTACCAAATATAGCCGCTAAAGCTATTGTATACCGTCAGTTTGACCAAACTGCAGGCACGGACACTGTAGTTGCCCCAGGGTCCAATGCAGCAGTGCTTAGAATAAAAGGCACAAAAAAGGGAATTGCCATTTCCGTTGACGGCTATGGTTATTATTGTTACTTGGATCCCTATGAAGGAGGAAAACAGGTAGTAGCAGAAGCTGCCAGAAATCTTGTGGTCAGTGGTGCCAAGCCTTTAGCCCTAACTGACGGGCTCAACTTTGGAAATCCTGAAAAACCTGAGGTTTTTTACCAATTTGAAAAATGTGCGGATGGTATATCAGAGGCTTGCAGAAATCTGGGCATCCCGGTCATAAGTGGCAATGTCAGTTTTTACAATGAGGGCAAAGACAGTTTTGTATATCCCACACCGATAATAGGAATGGTGGGAGTTTTGGATGATGTTAATAAACACTGTACTATGGAATTTAAAAAAGAAGGCGACTTAGTTGTTCTCCTTGGAGAAAACACCGATGAACTCGGAGGTTCAATCTACTTAAAAGAAGTATTAGATATTGTGGCAGGGCCTGCTCCCCGTCTTAACATTAATCTTGAAAGCAAAATACAAAATTGCTGTTTGAAAGCTATTGAACTTGGTCTTGTTAATTCTGCTCACGATATTGCACAGGGAGGTTTGGCGGTTACATTGGCCGAGTGCTGTATTGCTGGAAATCTTGGCTTTATCGGAGAGATTGAGACTGATTTACGACCTGATACATT
>DUNL01000052.1 GCA_012839385.1 Clostridiaceae bacterium | reverse complement strand
TATGACGACATCCCCCATGTTATTCCCCTGAAACAAATTCCCAGGAAAAGGGGCAGAGTATAGTGTCTCTAACCTTGCCGTATAAGGCCGCCAAACATCTCTCCGGCGGCCTCTTTTAACGAGGCCGTCCCCCAAAACACTTCTGGCAGAGGGGAGGGGGCACCGATGCATCTGGTGGTACTCGGACCCCCAAGAGGTTCCGTCCATCGTCACTCGCATCTAGAAGTTTTACGGCTTTCTCCCGGTTCTGACTCTAGCAGACCGACATCCCCGAAGATGTTTGATCTTCTCAAGCCCCGCTCTTCGGATACCGATCGGTTGTTTGTATTACTTTTAAAGAGTTATTTTTGAACTTCTCATATTTAAAAACAAAAAGAATATATTTTTATCGCCGAGGATAATGATAATGTATGTTTCATATGCAGGTCAGTACTCTTCGGCTTCTGGCCGTTACGGTGGCCGTTATCCTTGTAGCGACTGCCGGCTGCACGGGGAATGCTGCATCCGGTAACAGCACCAGTTCAGCACCAGAAAGGACCATCATCGACAGTGCAGGGCGGGAGGTCACGATCCCCACAGGGATCGACAGGGTGGTCTGTTCTTCGGGGGGCACCTGCGTCAGGTACCTGGTGTATCTCGACGCGGCAGACAGGATCGCTGCTGTCGAGAGCGGCGAACGGGGGGACTCTGCCAATCGTGCATATGTCCTTGCAAACCCCCAGTTTGCCGACCTCCCCGTGACCGGTTCTTCACGAGGTGTCGATATAAATCTTGAGCAGGTCATGCTCATCAACCCACAGGTGATATTCACGATGGGATCCCGGGTGGTCTCCAACGAGTCCAGCACCGCCCTCACCGCGGCCGACACGATGCAGATCAAGACCGGGATCCCTGTCATCACGATAGCGTCCGGGTCATTCCAGACCGAAGAGAGCAAACAGCAGTTGTACGCCTCGTTCCGGCTCCTCGGCGAGATCCTTGGGAAAGAATCGCGTGCCGAGGAACTGATTGCTTACACCGAGGCAACCCTAGCCGACCTCGATAGACGAACGAAAGATATCCCTGAGTCTGAGCAGAAGACGGCATTCATCGGTGGACTGTCCCATGGCGGGGCCCATGGACTGCTGTCCACGCAATCGGAGTACATGCCCTTCATCTGGAACCGTGTGAAGAATGTCGCGGCTGGGTCTGGTGTTCAAAACGCCGATTTCCCAAAGGAAGGTTTGGTCTATGCGGATCCGGAGTATATCTTCATCGATGCCGGGACGCTGGGCGTCCAGGACGAGATCGGCGCGTTCGAGGATATCAAGAGCCCGGTGTATGCCAACCTGCAGGCGGTGAAGAGCAGAAACGTCTACGCAACCCTGCCCTATACCAGTCGGAGCACGAACCTGGAAACCCAGCTGGTGGATGCGTACTTCGTGGGGAAGACCGTGTATCCGGAACGGTTTGAAGACATCGATCCCAGAGTAAAAGCCGATGAGATCTACACGATGTTCGTCGGAAAACCGGTCTTTGATCAGCTCAACGCCAACTGCAACAACCTCGGGTTTGAGAAAGTTCCGCTTACGGAGAGGTGAGATCTATAACTCAGGAAGGAGAGCTGGTGCAGAAGCGGTTCTGTAGAAGTTATATGAGGTCTGGGGGCAAGAATCGATCGAAGTTCATGCGGAGCCGCATAAATACTTTTTGTAGACAGTGATACTGAGATCAAGTTTGGTTCTGGTGATTTTATAAGCATTAAAACACTTGCTCACAATGAGGCGGTCCGGATAACATCCACTGTCTATGACTGGACGACCGACACTCTCGACGACCTCCGGCAGATAAGCCAGCTCTTAAGCTTTTACAGTTATGGTTATAAGAGATATCTCTTCGCCCTGTTCGTTCTAAGTGTTTTGCAGGGTTTTATGGAGACGCTTCAGATCATCCTTCTTTATCCGATCATAAACGCCACAATCAATTTTCAGGGTTCCGAGATCGCAATATTTGAGCCGTTCTATACCTTCGTACAAAACTCTGTAGCCCTGCCCCCTATCGTATTGTTCTCCCTCTTGTTTATCCTGATCGTAGTCTTAACGTTCTTTGTTTCACTGGTGTACAGGTATCTCTCATTATATCTTACCAAAAAAGTGATAACACAGACAAAACGGACTATATTCGATAAACTTGTCAAAAACGATTATCAGTATTATGTAGAT
>DUNL01000079.1 GCA_012839385.1 Clostridiaceae bacterium | reverse complement strand
TTATACAACAAGTAGATTGCAATAATTAATAATCCTGTAAAAAGAATGATATTAACTAGTTTCATGATCTACCTTTATTTTGAGAGATTAATTTTCAATTCAACAATGATGGCAAATCTCATTGAATTATTGGTTCAGATGATCACTTCATCACTTTTCCCATAACAAAGTTAAAACTATCTCTCATTTAAAAACATTATTTTTTGAAAATACTATTTAAGGGTTACTGCCTCGTAAATCAAGCACCCGGCTGTAGCAACATTTAAGACCACTAAACCAACACCTGTTATTGCAAGAACCGGCGCAAATAACCTCCCAACCCCAACTGCCAAACAAAATCCATCTATGAATTTCCCGCCTTGAGTAGCGACCATTTCATCATAATCAATTATCTTTCTCATAGTTATAAGGGTTTATATCTTTTAGATTACTCAACTGCAATGCCTTGACTGTTCCAATAGGCTGTTGCTGCATAGGCTGTTGCACATCCGATTGCTGGTGCAGCCGCCAGAGGAGCCAGGACGCCAGAAAAAGCTAGTACTAATGCGGCTCCACACATAAGTCCAGCGAGGGTTGTGATTTTCAATCCTCCATTAATTGTTTCCATCTGACACATTTCAAGTTTCTTCATAATGAGACAAGTTTTAAAACACCTACTCTTTTCAGGCTTTTCGGTATCTGCCTGCAGACGAAATTTATTAGATCCCGACTGCAATGTCAAATGTAAAACCAGGCAGTCCAACACTATCGGATTCACTGAAGTTTTTTGCCCCTTGGTCACATTATTTTAATACACTTAATGGTTCTAATTAAAATCATCCCAGAACCTTCGATATAGATTATCTCCGGTAATGAGTTCATTGTGGGAGCTCGGAGCAGTGACGGTTCCTCCATCAAGAAGATAAATTCTGTCACAAAGCCTCTTAACAAGGTTAATTCGATGAGTTACCAGCAATATACCAACAGAATCCCTTATCCGCTTAAGGATATTGAGAATGATGGTTTCCGTATCCCTGTCCATCCCGGAAGTACCTTCATCGATCAGAAGTATCTCAGGCTTGTTAACTAATGCCCTCATAAAGCCAATAACCTGTTTCTGCCCGCCTGAAAGCTTGACGCTATCCTCACCGATAATCGTAGAAAATCCCAGGGGTAAACCTTGCACAAATGATTCCAACCCATAATCTTCAGTAACTTGAGTCAAAATCTTAATTTTAGTCTCATCCACATCAGGAATGATATTTTCCAGTACTGTACCATTGAAAATATGTATATCCTGTGGAATTAGGCCTACAGATCTACGCCACAATTCAAGTGTTACCTCGCTGCTGCTACAAGACCCGTTAAAAACCACACTGCCTGATTCAGGTTGATAAAAGCGCATAAGAATATTCACCAAGGTACTCTTGCCGGAACCTGACTCACCCACCAGGGCCGTTATACTGCCCTTAATAATGTCAAGGCTTACGTTAGAAAGCAAAAGCCCTTGGCCGGGAAATCGAAACGCAATTCTCCTCAGTGAAATCCCGGTGATATTGGGCTTGCCTTCCATCGCACTGGTTCCTGGATCTTCAGGACGCAACTGTGTGAATTCAAACATCCTCTCTATGGCCACCTTGGCTTCGCTTAGTGGAATGGAGATGAGGGCCAGGTTCATTACTGACGGCAGCAGGGTTGAACTAAGGGAAAGTATAGCCATCAGTTCGCCCTGGGTCATCCTCATCCCCATTACCTCCAATGAAGAATATAGTAATAATCCGATAAGGTATATGATTCCAGCAAGGTTTGTAACCATCCCCAGCCTGATCTTGATTTTGCCAAGAGCAAAGGCCTTCTCTTGAAACAGGCTAAATATTAATTTATTCCTTTTAATATAAAGACTTTGCCAATTCATGCTCTTTATTTCAGCAATGCCCTTCAGAGTATTTATGAAATTACTCTCGTTGAGAGCATAACCAGCCATAAGTTCCTGCTGCGACTTTATGACCGGCTTGTTCCACCTGTAAACAAGCATGTAAAACAAGGGAATAGATATAGCAGATATTATCCCGGCAACTGTTGAATAAATGAAAATCATAACCATTGTTACCAAAAGTATCAGAATATCTATAACATAAGTGCTGACAACATCTGAAATGACACGCTGGATTCTCATGGTGTCATTGAGCCTCGCAACCATGTCACCTGTTTTTCGCGTATCAAAGAAAGGCTTGGGTAATCCAAGGAGCGAGCTGTAAAAGCCGTCTACTACCCGGATATTGTAAGTCTTGCCCTGAGACAGGAGCATCGATTGTCTGACAAATACTAGCAGTACTCTCACTGACAAAAGAAGTAATACAAGGATTACGGAACCAACTAACAGTGATGTATTGCCTGATGGCAGGATTCGGTCAAGCAATTTCTGTGTAAAGACAGCCATCACCAGGCCCAGAATTGCAATGACAACTCCAACAAAGACACTGGTAAGGAGCAACTCATGCTCTGGCTTAATAGTATCTATTAGCCACCTGCGCTTCCTGCTTCTGATAGACTCTTCAAAAACAAAATCTTTGCCCGGACTGACCGCCAGACATTTATGACTTAACCAAATCTTTTCAATCTCTGCAACGGTATTTTTAGAAAGGCCTTTTGCAGGGTCCCATATAATGAACATCTCGTTCGATATGCCATATGAAACGATATAGTGTTCATAACCTTTTTGTGGAGTAACATGCAGAATCAAAATACCTGAGAAGCTCTTTATATCACTTATTGAAGCCTCATATCCAGTGACCTCCATGCCGCACTCCTGTGCCGCCTGATACAAGCCCAGCATTGTTGTCCCTGATTGAGTGGTACCGCTGAGTCTACGTATTTTTTCAATTCCGCAGTTTCCTCCGAAATATCTGATTACGGATGCCAGGCAAGCGGCTCCACAATCTGTTGAATCATGCTGAAGCAACGATACTTCATTAATTCTCTTGACGTTTATCATCATTAAACATATATCTCATCAATGCTTCAGGTTTGGTCGAACCTTTAAAAATCTTGACAAGTTGCAGGCTGTCATTATAAATGTAGTTTGATGGCATAACATTAGCCTTGAATAAATTGCTCATCCTGAAATCAGGGTCATGAAGGAGATAAAGGTTAGAAGTGCTATCAATATCAAATTGTCTAATGAAAGAAAGAATTTCAGACCTGTCTGCATAACTGATAAGTAGTATGGTTAACTGCCTGTCAATATGCGTACTGCTAAGAAGTGACGTTATTTCATACTTGCAATAATCGCATTCAGGATTGAAAAATGTGATCAATACAGGACCAGTGTGAATCTGGCTGGTCCTGATTGTATCTCCCAAAATATCCAATAAAACCAAATCAGGTAGTGTCTTTATCCTGTCGAAAACCTTTTCAGCTTTTGTCTTTTTGATAAAAACACCGCAAATCAGAAAAACCATAAGCGCGGACAAAACTACTAACAGGAACTTGCGTATCAGATTCTTCATTACTGTACATCAATTGAAAGAAACATAAACAGGGCAATCCATACCGCAATGGCTGGGACGTATGTAAACAGAACAACCCGATCTGCAACCTCCTTTTTAAATGAACTAACCCTTGAAAGACCCATTGCCAGGCTTAGGACATACAGAACCTGAAAGATATTTACTGTCTGTAGCGGGTATATCCAATAGGTGGCTACTTCCGCACGATTGAAAAGATTTATTAATGATAACGGATAAAAAAAGCTCATGTCATCAAGTGTATAGTTGCCTGCAAAAAAGATGAACCATAAAAGTTTAGTTATAGAGGCAACAATAAATACAAGTTCGCTTATTATAACGACTTTGAATATTTTTCCGAGAGTAATCTGTTTATGAAGATCATAGAAGAAGACCCCTATATAAAGAAGTACACTAATCGCAGAGAATTTTATAAGCATAAGAACAGGGGTAATAATGTAGACCACCCATGCAATAGACTTCATCTTGCTAAATACCTCCATGGCTTTGTCATATGTAAGCTGCTCACTGTAGGTATTAAAGAAAACAATCTCGTCTATTAAGACAGTCTGGGATAAAAAGAGAATGAAGAGATTCAACAAGACTACCCCGGAAAACAGTTTCCAACCTTTGATTGCCAGATATTTTTCCAACATGTCTTTTATTGATTAAACTACAAGCTTCTGCCTTGTTACTGCCGGATAATGTACTGGTGAGTCATGCTTAACAATGATCATCATTGGTTTTCAGCGGCATTCTCCACTTTTATCACAATCCTTCTTGCATCACCATAGTAATAGGTCTCTCTCATAGTGGAGTACCTGATATCAACACCCATCCCCTTCATCTCCTGTAGGGTTTCAAATAGCATTGAACGGCTTAGATTCATCTTATACGCAAATTCCTCAGGCGGACCTGTAGCCTTCATTGCAATGAGATAATCCATCCTTTGCAAACGTGCAATGTACTTTGCCAACGACATGTTAATAATTTTAGAAATGCAGCATCTCAAATATAAGAAGGGTTTTTATGAATGTCAATAGTTCATGCAAAATATTTTAATAAGTGTTGCCACAAGACAGTTTTTATTATTCGTGAAGACAGCTGACATGCCAGGTGATTAAAAACTAACGGGAAAATAAGCGGAGACACCTATTATTCTATTTGACTTCAGCAGTCAGATGGCGTAAATTCATAAAGCGTTACAAGGGAGGTTTTATGTATGACACTTGATTGTAAAACCCCTGATTATGTAATAAATAATCACAATTTCATTCTGGTGGCTAAATACGGATGAAAATATTATTAACTACGGTTTCGCAAGTAAGAAAGAGCCAATAAATGGCATAAAAAGAAGCACCAGAAATTTTCAAATATCTCTGAAATTCAACGTATTCAAAGTGCCGAGAAAGAATAATTGATCACAATGCTTAGAAATAAAGACCATGCCAGTGAAATTGCTGGCCATAAAGAAATCAGGCGATACAGTAATTGAACTCTCCCCAAAAAGCCTGTTTTACACCTCTTTTGATTTCCGTTTTCTAAATGTTTCATACAATCCACTTAGTACCACTACTGTGATTATTATCCGTGCAGAAATTTCCCCTTCCCGGAAAACCCAGAGCCAGATAAGCAGAGCGATTCCAATTAATACAGATAATGGAAGTAAAATCTTTATGGGCAATCTGGTTTTCAAATAGTACACGCCAACCATGATTAACACGAACAAAACTACAAGTATAATTTCCATGATTATATGAAATTAATTATTACGGATTAATTAGCCAAATATCTCAATTTCAATAGGCTAAGACCTATTTTTCAACAACACACCAGCAATAATGAATTACCAGGTCATCTCAGAAGTGTGACGATATTCGCTTTCACAGTTCTTGATTCCAGCCTTAAATAAAGCTTCGTTGAAGAGTATCCTTGCTTCTTTACAGACACCTTCCCTCAAAGATTAACCAAATACAATTTTATACATTTACACATATTAACAGGCAATTGCCACAAGTTGCCCGGAGGCAAAGGAACATATGAATAATGAGACTCTGCATCAGTTCATTTAGATCAGGCATGCTGATTAATTAAATATATCCGTATGAAGGACGAAAAGTTTCGGCGTATACCAATGATGCCAGCGAAATAATTATCGACATGGATAAAAAGTGTTGATCTGTTCCGCAAATTAAAGTTGGCCATGATGGTCCGGGTTGAGTAAGGTTGCAGTTTACTCATGCTTGTTGTCAGATGATAAGTCAACCGGCAGAATAAACTCACGCCCAACACTGAAATGAATAAGTCCAAGATGTTGCAGGCGACCAATAATCATGGCAGGATGGGTGCCAAACTCCCGGGCATAGCCAACAATATCTTCGGCTGTAATTGAGAATGGGTGTTCGCGCAATAGTTTTTCCTCCTGTTCTTTCGAAAAGGTATGTTTTACTGCAAAATCATGCGCTTCCTGTTCCTTTTCGGGATCAGCAGCTGCAAAATCAACATTTTCAAGCGAGATGTATTTCCTGCCATGCAGGATGATATGTCCTAACTCATGGAAAAAGGTAAACCAAAAACGATCGTTTTGCCCGTAACGAGCGGTAAGTTGTATTAACGGGTTTTTGTTTATCCACCGTGTAGAACCGCTAAGCGGTACTTTAGGAAGTTTTGGTGTAAACAATAATATAACCCCGGCTTCAAAACAGAGTCGCTGCAACTGTTCAAAGAAATTTGCAGGCTGTTCAACCATGAGTTTTCTCATGGCAGGTATGTTGTATTTCAATTTTCTAACGTCAAAGCCAGGAGCTTCAACATTTTTTGCCTGCAATTCGCCTTGTCGTAACCAGGCCGAAATGGCATGCGCTTCGTGTGTGTGTCTAAGCGAAGTATAAGCTGCAACTTTGAGTTCCGACTCCATGTAAAGTTTTTCCCAGGCTGTATGCGAAGCAATGCCAAAATAGCTTAACAGATTTATGGTTTTTTCCCTGATATTGCGGGTAGGTGTAACCCAATTATGTTTTACCATCTCGGCATACGGAAACTCTTTTGCCCATTCTTCCGCCGCAGCAATAGCTTCAGCATGCTTTTTACGAGCAATGAATTCATTATATCGGGCTTGTTTTTTAATCCAAAAACTGGCAGGTATTTTAGTCACATTTTCAAAAAGTACAGCCATTTCAGGAGTTAAAGAACTCTCTTCATTTAAAACGGCTATAATTGTTTTTTCAGGTTTCCCGGTACGTAAAGCGAACTCTTTAATACTCATATCCATTTCTTCCAGCTTTTCACGAAGGGTCTCACCAGGATGAAAAACTATTGTTGGAATGTATTGATTGATTGCCATGGTCTTATCATTTGTTCTTTTTGTCATGATAGTCAGTAATTTCAATCACAGTAAGTCCTACAAGTTGATCCAAATCTATTTCTTCTTCTGTTTGAGCAAGTTCATCAGGAATAATCGGTTCATAAATTAACCTTGATGGTTGCTCCAAACTACACGCCCACTGACCGCTCCTGTTTTCGGTTAATTGATGGTGATGACCAGGTAAAAAATATAAAACCGAGAAATTTTCTGCATCATACAAATCGTTTAGTCTTTTATGCAGGAGCTTAGCCTGATTGCTCCCCAGCTTCCGTTGTGCCAGGCTGAAATCGTTCGCATATTTTTCCAGTTTTCTATCCGCAAAGGTAATAATCATTTCCCAGAATTCATATTTTAACTTACACTTCCTGTTAATTAAAATAATGTAACGGACAATTTTTTCGTTTTTACACCATTGCTATCCTTTTCGAGTTGCAGTATTTCAACTGCTATTTCGTCAATACAGCAGGAGAGCACATGGTTGTAAAAATATCAGGTAAACGATATTTCATTTGAGTTCTGTCTTGTTCTGGTGTAAATTTCAAATAGTTAAGTTACAAAACCCCTGCCGCGCGCTGCCAAATGCCAACCGAAACCTGCAGACCTTACTCCAGCCAAACGCTAACCACCTGCAGCCAACCGCCCGCCACCTGCTGTCTGCCGTGCGCTGAGAACTGCCTGCCCACTCCCGCCTACTGCCTGTTGCCTGATTT
>DUNL01000188.1 GCA_012839385.1 Clostridiaceae bacterium | reverse complement strand
TTAACGGCTTCTACATTTCGCTTTCCAATCTGCATAATGTTGTTTTCGGATTTTATCTGAAACATTTGGGCTCCACCGGCTATTTTGCTGACAATATTCCTTCGTTCCACACCAAGTCTTAGCATATCCTGTATCAATGCATCAATGGCCGTATCTGCAAATTTACCCGGATTATAGTCTTTTTTACCGCTTAGTGTGCTGTCAGGAAGCATTACATGAGCTAAGCCACCAACTTTGCTAAAATTGTCATACAGTACAACCCCAACACATGAACCCAGACCTAAGGTTATTAAGGAAGCCGGGGATTTTGCTGCTTTATATTCCGCCATTCCCACCCGGATTGTCACGCTCAATGGTACTCACTCCAATAGCTTTTAAAAGTAGTTTTAATGATTTATCATCAGGAATCAGAAAATAGTGCAATTTAATTCCGGCTAAGCCTTCGGTAAACTCAGTGTCAATTAAAAAAGCTGTGTCACCCATGTACCCATACAAACTCAGTGGAAAGCTTATGATTGCTCCAGCCATGTCAAAAGCAAGACTTGGGACTGATATTTTCAACGAAAGATTTGTCAGTTCTGAAAGTGCCACAATATAGGAACTTCCGACAATATTCCCTAACTCAGTTAATGCCGATTTCTCCATATCTGAAAAATTCCAATCTCTATCTCTTTTGGCATTCAACAATGTTTCAGTTATGCCATATGCATCCTGTTCAGGTATAATTATTAAGATGTTTCCGTCAATGTCCCCGTTGATGCGCATAAAAATGCCAACTACCAGTTTCTCAGGTCCGCCTACTGATTTCGAGACATCATCAAAAGGAATAACTCTTATTTGAGGAACTTTTATTGTTATTTTTTTTGAAAGCAGCATGGACAGCGCTGTGGCTGCATTGCCAGCCCCAATATTTCCTATCTCCTTTAGTGCATCAATCTCTAAATCAGTGTACATTTAAAATCACCTTCATATTTGAGCCAATTGGCTTATTTCTTGGGGTTTCAAAAGCTTTGCTACGTTAAGAAGTATAAGCAGCCTTCCCTCGATCTTTCCTACACCGTCAAGATAGTTAGAATCTATGCTGCCTGTAATAGGAGGTGCGGGTTCAATAGCATCTTGAGCTAGCTGAACTACTTCCGTAGCTGAGTCAACGATCATGCCCACCGTTATATCATCTACTGATACTATGATTATCCTGGTATTATCTGTAGTTTCGCTGGGAGGCAAATCAAATCTTTTTTTCAAATCAATAACCGGAACTATCTCTCCGCGCAAATTTATAACTCCCTCCACAAAATCAGGTGCTTTGGGAACTCTGGTTATGGGCATCATTCTCTCAATAGTCTTGACCTGTAATATATCTATTCCGTATTCCTCTTCGCCTATTCTAAACTCTACAAACTGACGAATATTCTCTGCCATTTGTATTCCTCCTTCAGACTAATTTGTTTATATCGAGTATTAAAGCTACTTCGCCATTGCCAAGTATAGTAGCGCCCGCGATAAATTTTATATCTTTCAAGAAACTGCCTAGAGTTTTAATAACTATTTCCTGTTGACCTAAAAGATCGTCTACAGCAAGAC
>DUNL01000042.1 GCA_012839385.1 Clostridiaceae bacterium | reverse complement strand
TAGGAGTGACGGCAGACAGCGTTTAGAAGCTCGTTCTTGGGGTTCTGTGGTTGAATGTATGTCTTGGCTTATAAAGGGCTCTAGGGGTTGCAACGAGGTAGTGATGGCGCAGGTCATTGCTACTAAGGTTTGTTAAGGTTCACATGTTGAAGAATGTGTTGCAACGAAGTAGCGGTGGCGCAGGTCATTGCTACAACACCGGCAAGCCGCGTTGCAATGAAGCAGCGGTGGCGCAGGTCATTGCTACTACACTGAGAGGTGAAACCCTATGCTCAAGACTTATCAATACCGTCTATACCCTAACAAAACGCAAGAAGCGCAGATGAATTCCTATCTTGCGCTATCGTGCAGGGTATACAACGCGCTACTAGAGTTCCTACAGGAAGAGTATGAGCAGCACGGCAAGAGTTACAGCAAGTTCGATAAGGTGTCGCTAGTTGACCAGTGGCGGCGCGAGAACAAGTGCCTGCAGGTGCTTTCATCTGCCATGAACCGCGACATTGCCCACAGGGTGCATCTGGCATATGATGCGTTTTTCCGCAGGGTGAAAGCCGGGGAGAAGCCCGGGTTCCCGAAGTTTAAAAAAGCGCGCTATTATCGTTCATTTGGCGTGAGGCAGTGGGGAAACTGCAAAATACTGAAGGATGGGCAGAACGGGAAGATCCGGCTTTGGGATCTTGGCGAGGTGCGTTGCTGGTTCCACCGACCACTAGAGGGGAAGCTCAAAACCTGGACTGTTAGAAAAACGCCTACCAATAAGTGGTATATCAGCTTTTGCGTTGAGGTTGCGGAGCAGAAAACCGCAGAGACAGGCAAGGCGGTAGGCATTGATATGGGTATCAGTAGCTTTATTGCCACAAGTGATGGCGAGCTGATGGGGCAGGTTGATGTGTTACGTCAGAACCTAGCAGAGCTTAAAAGGCTACAACGTGCGGTAAGCAGGAAGAAGAAGGGTTCGAGCCGCAGGAAAGAGGCTGTTTTGCAGGTAGCTAGGTTGCATGAAAGGGTAGCCAATCAGCGAAGCTGGATCCATCACAATGTAGCAAGGTCACTGCTAGAGCGATATGATCTTGTAGTGGTTGAGGATCTGCAAATTAAGAACATGATGAAGAACCACCATCTAGCGTTAAGCATAAGCGACGCGGCGTGGGGTAATTTTATAAACATTCTTTCTGCCAAGGCTGATGAAATGGGGAAGATTGTCTATAAGGTTAATCCGCGCAACACTAGCCAAGAGTGCTCACAGTGTGGCGTGGTGGTTGCTAAGACGCTAAGCGACAGGGTTCATGATTGCCCGGAATGTGGGCTGGTGATAGATAGAGATGTGAACGCGGCCGTTAACATACTGCAGAGGGGGCTTATCGGGGAAGAAAAACTTAGTGCGTAACGAGCATTGAACGGGATAAACAATAGCACACAACCGCCTCCGGGCGGTTTTTTATTGGAGTGATCGTTTGGCTAAATGAGCGCGCGATCCTGGATGCACTTCCTCGGTTTGGGTACAGGTTTAGCCAAACGATCACTCCAATAAAAAACCGCCCGGAGGCGGTTGTGTGCTATTGTTTATCCCGTTCTGGGGAAGAGAGGCTTAGTGCGTA
>DUNL01000180.1 GCA_012839385.1 Clostridiaceae bacterium | reverse complement strand
GCCCGGTTGATGGTATCGCAAACCGCCTCACAGGAACGTGTCTTGGTTACCGGATGGACGTGGACTTATGGCCAAGGTTGGGCTATGGAGACTGCGGAAGGAACTACCACGCTTATCAGGGAACAAGAGGTTCCTCGGTGGTGCCGGTCGCTACGCTTCTTGAGTATTTCCGTGTTGTCAGAGAACAATTGCCGTCCTGGCCCCCGAAAGGCCCAGACTCTTGAAAGCTACCGAGAGCATCAGTTTGATGCGGTTTAATTGGTTAACCTCGCTGGCGCCCGGATCGTAGTCGATAGCCACAATGTTAGCTTCGGGATAGTTTGTCTTCAGCGCTTTCAGCATGCCTTTCCCGGTGACATGGTTGGGAAGACAGCCAAAGGGCTGGACACAGACGATGTTCGGCACACCCATTTCGATGAGTTCGATCATCTCAGCAGTCAAGAACCAACCTTCGCCTGTATGATGACCCCAAGAAAGGATCTCTTTAGCTTTCTCCGCCAGGTGATAGATGCTTTTGGGAGATTCGAATCTTTGACTCTTATCCAGGGCATTTTTCATATCCTTCCTGAAATGCTCCAGGTATCCGATAGCTGCCTTGCTGACAAGCATGTTGCCACGGGAACCGGCCAGATAGCGGTGGCGGAAGATGCCGTCATGGACAGAATAGAGAAAGAAATCCAGCATATCGGGGACTACTGCTTCCGCGTCTTCGCTTTCTAAAAGGCTGACCACATGGTTATTAGCTGCAGGATGATACTTAACCAGGATTTCGCCGACCACCCCTACCTTAGGCTTCTTGATATCGGTGATTTCAAACCGGTCAAACTCTTCCACTATCCCGTAGATATTGTCCCTAAAGCCTCTATGGCTAGCGCGGGTTATGTCATCCCTGCAGATATTAAGCCATTTGGCAAGCAGCAGGTTGGCGGATCCGGGTATCTTCTCGTAAGGACGCACTCGATACAGCACCCGCATCAAGAGATCGCCATAAACGACAGACATAACCGCTTTCCTCAATAGCCCGGGGGTGAGTCTAAACCCGGGATTCTCTTCGATTCCCTGCAAGCTAAGGGACAGGACCGGCACATCAGAGAACCCTGATTCCCGGAGGGCTTTGCGAAGCAGGCCTATGTAATTCGTAGCCCGGCAACCTCCTCCGGTTTGACTCATCAGGACCGTGGTGTTTCGAAGATCATATTCTCCGGACTTGAGCGCGCGAATCAGCTGGCCGATTACAATAATAGAAGGGTAACAAGCGTCATTGTTCACATACTTTAGCCCGGCTTCTATATCCTCTCGTTCTACCTTAGGCAATAATACGACATCGTACCCTTCTGATCTGAAACCTTCTTCCAGCACTTCAAAATGAATAGGAGACATCTGCGGGCATAGCAGCACATGGTTCTTTCTCATTTCCTTGGTGAATATGTGTCTCTCCGGGACGGGGAAGAGTTCCTTGGGCTCAATACCCATCCTGTCGCGTTCTTCCACTGCAGCTATTAAAGAGCGAATCCTGATTCTGGCTGCTCCTAAGTTGCTTATCTCATCGATCTTGAGCATTGTGTAGAGCCGGTTATGCCGGTTCAAGATCTCTTGAACCTGATCTGTCGTGATCGCGTCAAGCCCACAACCGAAGGAGTTCAGTTGCACAAGTTCCAACTCACGGGTTCGAGCTACGAGACTCGCTGCAGCATAGAGCCTTGAGTGGTACGCCCACTGGTCAACCACGCGGAGCGGTCTTTCCACATTCCCCAAGTGGGCAACGGAATCCTCAGTTAAGACAGCCATCCCGTGGGATGTGAAAACCTCAGGGATACCGTGATTGATCCCGGGATCAAGGTGGTAGGGCCGTCCTGCTAAAACCACACCCTTCCGTCGGTT
>DUNL01000157.1 GCA_012839385.1 Clostridiaceae bacterium | reverse complement strand
TATGACGAGTATAGTATTGAAGTAGCTAAGCCGTTACTACGGAATAGCAAGGGACTGCGGGCGGTGAAAAAAGCGATACATAAGTCCCTTGCTATTCCGTAGTAACGGCTTAGCTACTTCAATACTATACTCGTCATACGCTTTTTTATATGCGTGGTCTGTCAATCTTTGCACGGCATCATTGTAGTCGTTTTGCACAGCGTTTTCCCAAATTGCAATAAACAGCTCGTCCCAACCCCACTCTCTTCTCTCTCCGATAGCCATTATCTCACCCCCCTCCTCCCTTATTGCCTCGTGCGCTCTCCATCTTCTTCGCAACCTTGGCCATTTTCTGTGCCCGCACCTTGTTATTTTCATCACCATTGCCGTACCTGTACGACATCTTATATACTTTCATTTTTAACCCCCCTTTTCTCCATCTCGCAAAGAAACGCTATATTGCAAGCTAAATGCCATAGATGCCTTAACCCACTTTCTTTATCAACGCCGTTCGGATCATCAAGGTAGGCCAAAAAGTGTCTAAAGGCCGCGTCTTGATAACGTTCCTTTTCTACTGTTCGCCAGTTCTCCGGACCACCGTATTTTTTGTTGCCGTACTCGCGGATCTTGGCGATGTCATAAATTATCTGCCTTGGCACTAACGTCAACTTCGGTTTCCCGGCATCAGCTTTGGCTGTTTGGTCAACACGATATTTCGCTTGCATTTCACTCACTTAACATTCACCTCCAAATTTTCCGTATTGTTTTAATAAATTAAGCACTTCAAATTTATATGGATTTAACCACTTCCCCCTATCCGCTTCAAATTCTTCTTGATTCTCCCATATTGAACTTGAGGGGTCGAAGTCCGGCCTAAGTACCCATCTCTTCCCTCGGTGTAATCTGCAACCACCACACCGGAAACCGTGTAGGGTAATGGCTAAAGATTTGTTAATCCTTTCAGCCATCTTTAACAACTTTGTCCAGTCTTGAGAATCATATTTTAAGTCTGGCCTTGGATCTGTCATTATCCAACCTCCTTATACAAATATAAATACCGGGTATTTCAGCCCAAAATTTTTCCGTTATTTCACTTACCACCAAACTGTCATCAGTCCAATATCCTATCTTAGTCATACAATCTTTAAGTAGCTTAATCATGTTATCGGTATCTGGTCTAGTCGTTTTATACTGCCCATCATACCTACCAGTAGTTAGCGGATAGCACCATTTGGTAACTAGCTGTACCGGACCAGTATATTTTTTAGGTGGTTTATGTTGTCCTAAATAAGCAAGCAATCTAGATCGTACTGCTATTAACTCTGGCTGTTCGTAAAATATTGGTTTGCCACTCTTGCAGGTAACTCGATGTTGTTGCTTAGTAATCGTTGGTGGAATTATTGGGAGGAAAAATTCAATTGTCATTTATTATCACCTTCTATTTTTAACAAACTCCTCAATCTCTTCTGCAATATTTCTGATATCTTCAGAAATTAAAATCACTGCACACAACTCCTGATATTGAATATACCATGCACAATTCTTATTACATTTTTATTTTAAAATCGGGCAATATTTTAAATCCATTATTTTACATCTCCTTTTTTTGTTTTTAATTTTTTGCTTGTCCAGTTTGGGGAGGGAGGTAGGTGGCGAAAGCATAGCCACCTTCCTTCCCTTCTGGACGGACGGACAGACATTCTATATATATATAAGGCTTTGTCCGTCCCTTTGTCCGGACAGACATTGTCTGTATTTAAGGCTTTGTCCGTCCCTTTGGGTGCTTATTTACCTCTTTTTTCCAGGACAGACATTGTCTGTATATAAGGCTTTGTCCGTCCCTTTGTCCCCCAAACGGACAGACATTGTCTGTAATTGTCCCTGTGTCCCCCAAACGGACAGACAGACATTTTAAGGCTTTGTCCGTCTAACGATTCCGTTTTCATAAGTAAATTTGCTATGTTCTTTTATGTGTCTTCTTGCAGTTTTTGGTTCAACTTCCAGATACTCGGCGATGTCACTTACTGTAACTTCGCCGTTTATACTTAATGCGTTGTAAGCATTTTCGAGTGCATTTTTACGTTTATTTGCCCTTGATGTTGCTTTTTGCTTATTACTTTTGCTGCCTATTTGCCAGGGGGGTTTATTTGCCAGGGACTCTTGCTTTTGTAATACTCCACATTTATCTACTTGATGTATAGGGTATTCAAACCATATATCCACCGGATAAAATCGAGGAAATTCTCTCAGTGTTCCCTCAATTCGCCATGCCGTTCGATGTTTTAATTCCTGTTTGGCTATGTCAATTTCTTCTTTTAGGTCCTCATATTGCTCTTTTTTTAATAATTTACAGCACATAGTTAACATCCTTTGTTCATTATGTTGATCATCTTGAGATACTTTCTTTTCCCAATCATCTGTATACTTATTTAAATAATCTATACAGACATTGCAGGCAGCTTTATTCTCTTCTTTATCTATTATTTCTTCTTCCAAATCTAACTCAATTAGATCTAATAATGCATCCGGATCCCGGGCAAATACTCCACTACCGGAAGCTCGATCCATGCTCCTTTTGCCTCCCTGATAGCCTTTACTATGATGGTGGCAGTAAATTACGGCTGCTCCCAACTCATGGCATACTAAATCAAATTGGTTGCAAAAATGGGCCATCTGGTCAGCACTGTTTTCGTCACCAGTGATTACCTTATAAATTGGGTCAATGATAATGGCAATATAGTTTTTTTTGGCTGCACGTCTTATTAATTTTGGTGCTAATTTATCCATTGGTACAGATTTGCCACGAAGATTCCAAATGTCAATATTTTTGAGATTATCCGGTTCCCAGCCTAATGCTTGATAAACATCTTTAAACCTATGTAAGCAACTGGCTCGATCTAGTTCTAGGTTTACATACATTACACGGCCTTTTGCGCAATTCCAGTCAAACCACTTCTTGCCTTCAGCTATAGCCATACAAAGCTGAATTAAGGCATAAGACTTCCCAGCCTTACTTGGTCCGGCTAAAAGCATTTTATGTCCTTGTCTTAATACTCCATCTATAAGTGGTGGTGATAATTTTGGTAGGTTATCCCAAACAGTGGCCATATTTTCTGGCTCCGGTAAGTCGTCATTTACTGTTTCGATCCAATCCTGCCACTCTGCCCAGGACTCTTTGCCGATATTAGAGTCAACTAAAAACTGCTTATAACCATTACGCATTATGCCTGGCATACGGGATAATCTTGATGGGTTTTTATTTTGGCTGTCTACTTTTAAGCCATTTTTACGACAAACATCATATAGATAATCAACTCGTTTGCGATATTCCTCATAGCTTTTAGCTTCAATTTTCACAATGGCATGTAGGGATTTTTTACCACTATGGACTAAACAGGCTACTGGTAATTCAAGCTCGCGAATAATCGCGTTTTGTTTATCAATCGCCATTTCGTCTGATTCTACCAATGCATACCGATAATCGGTTACATTGCTATTTTTACAACCTTGTCCATCTAAAGGATTAAACCTTATCCATGCTCCGGCAATAGGATTATAATCACCTAAAACGGCACCAATATCCCCTTTGCATTTACTTAACTCCTGGATAAGCTGTCCAGCTGTTCTATCCCAACATCCCCTTGTAGGGAAATGTTTTTCATCTTTTTCCCATGATTCTGTTACATATCCTACATTTTCGCTTGCCTCGAATAGCGTTTCTAAATACTTAACCAATTGGTTAACCGGATTCCACTCTTTGGGTTCTGTTACTTCCTGCCCCTCAACCCATGCTTTGTCAATAATTACTAAATCATCTTTAGGTCCAATAACATCATCCCAATCTAATTCTTTGCCTGTATTTGATGGCGTCCAGCCATGATTTTTAGCTAAAGCAAAAATAGTATTAATAGTTACCGGATTAGCGGCCCCTTGAAAGCTACCCCATTTTCTAAAGCATTCACCGTGTTTATATCTGGCAGGGTCTCTTCGACTCCATTCGTCCCAATCCGCGGCGGTATAACCAGAATCTTTTAAGGCCATGCCTACTGAGCACCATTCTTGATAATCTAATTTTGCAGGATCTATATTTTTTAAAGCTTCTAATACGCTGCTACTGTCCATGTATCATCCTCCTGCTCCTGTGGCTTATAGGTTTGTGGTATGAGGTGTCGTGGAGTACGCCAATTGTTTTTAGCAATTTGACCAATCATTTTTTGAGCAGCGTTGAAACTCCAAGTGCCAACATGCTTAAAGCCACGACCCTCTAAAAATCTAATTTGTTTGGGGGTAGCAAGCCCCTCTTCTTGTCGCTTAATTAAGCGGTCAATTAGCTTACTCGCTTTTCCGGCGGTATCGATTTCGTCGGGAAATATACCACGTTTTTCTAACATCTGTAATTGTTTTTCACTTGGTGGTCCCATCTCCCAGCCAAAAGCCGGTACATATCCGGCTAAATCTTCAGCCTGTATTGATAATTCAAACTGTAGGGGATCCACAAGCTTCCGCTTTCGGTGTTGCATTTCTTGCAATTGTTTAGCCAAAGCCTCTTCTCTTTCTGCTACCACATCTTCAGAGGCTTGCAGTACTGCTTCTTCTAGATCAACGGGACAGCCGGCTTCTTCAATATTTTCAGTCATTTTTTGAGCTATTACAGTTGATTGAGCCATCAGATGTGCTGGATGACATAGCTCATGTCTTTCTGTGTGCCATAAAAAATCTAATAATAAAAGATGATCCTTACCCGGATATAGCCTTGTCCCCCGGCCAACCATCTGGTAATAAAGACTACGTATTTTTGTCGGTCGTAAAACTACAATGCAATCAATAGGAGGACAATCTAAACCTTCCGTTAATAACATTGAATTACAAAGGACATTGTATTGATTATCTTCAAAGCCTTTTATTATTGATTCCCGGTCTTTACTCTCCCCGTTTACTTCAGCTGCCCTAAATCCACGGGATAATAAAATATCCCTAAACTTTTGACTAGTTTTAATAAGTGGTAAAAAAACTAGTGTTTTGCGATTCATACAACATTTGGCCATCTCGTCAGCTATTTGATATAAATAAGGGTCCAGGGCAGTACCTAAATCCCGAGTACTGAAATCTCCAGCCTGCTGTCTAACTGCAGTTAAATCTAGCTGTAGTGGTATAGTTTGTGCTTTGATTGGAGATAAATATCCTTCTTTAATAGCTCTAGGCAGTGAATATTCATATGCTAAACTCTGAAAGTATTGACCGAGATTTTGCATATCTCCCCGATCTGGTGTAGCTGTTACCCCTAAAACTTTAGCCTGGTTAAAATAATCTAATATACGTTGGTAGCTGTTTGCTAAAGTATGATGAGCTTCATCTACTATTATTGTGTCAAAATAATCTGGTTTAAATTGACTTAATCGCTTTTCACGTGTTAAAGATTGTACGCTACCAACTACCACTCTGTACCAACTATTAAGACAAGTGTCTTCTGCTTTTTCTAGTGCACACTTAAGCCCAGTAGCTTTTTTCATTTTTTCCATTGCTTGATCTAAAAGCTCGCCCCGGTGAGCAAGAATTAAAACTCGCTCACCGTTGCGAACTAAATCTTCAGCTAGCTTGGCAAAAACTATTGTTTTTCCCGCTCCTGTTGGCAGGACAAGTAATGTTTTTTTATTACCCTTTTGCCACTCTGTCTGAATGGCGGTTTTTGCTTCTACTTGATATGGCCTTAATTGCATAGCTAAAACTCCCCAGGTGTAAAGCTAGTTGGTTCGGGATCGTAAAATCTTTTAATCTCATTAAAAGTCATTTCTTCGCCTTGATCATTGGTCCACTTCCTGATCCCCACTTGTGCTCTGCCTTTAGATCCAACAACTTTATTCCAATTCATTGTAATTTTTTCACCTTTTTCCCGTTGCCCAATGCCTCTAAAAAAGGCACATAATAACCTCTCCGTTTTGGTGTGCAGAAAAAGATTGTGTTTAATCACAGTTGTACCTTCTTTGCCTGTAATTTTTATATATACAACAGCCTTATTACATGGTGGTAACTTTGCACTACCAGGATGTCTTGCTCGCTCAAATTCAATAACTTCAAAATCATAATCTCCTTCTGGTAGGATTATAAAATCCATACCATCATCACTAATTTCATCATCCCATCCTAATTCGCGATCTAATTCTTCCAAACTTACCTCTGTTCCATATTCACTCATTTTTTAGTCCTCCTTTAATTTAAATGGCAATTCTGTTCTCATTTTCTCTATCATTTCAAACACTTGATTCCAAGCCCCTATTAATACCCCATTGATAAAGCCGTCATCATAATTTGCAATTGGTGTACCTGCTGGGTAATAGCCTTTTTCCGACACTACAAATTCGATCTCTTCTGGTGTTACATTATTTATCTGCATTAAATCAGCCAAGGCTTTTGGGATATTACTTAAATCTTTCGCTGGCGTTAAAGCCTCTGGTTTTATTTCCGGTTCAGTTTCTTGTGACTTGTTTTGTTTATTTAATACAGGGATACAATGACTAATTGCTGCATAATCAAGTGGCAATTCATTTGGCAAATCATGTCTGTTTTTAGCATCCCAACAAGGATGATGGGAGGTATACATTACTCTTTTGCCACCTTGTACTTTATTTCTGCCTTTTTGCACCCCTTGTCCATCTACGTTTACAACGTGAGTTTTGTAATTAGCAAATAAAACCATGTCAGCCCACTCCTTGAGCATTGGAGCAGTTTTTCTTTGTAACTTTAATTCCCAACGGTCATATGCTCCCATTTCATCTGGCTGTTCGAATTTCCGCATAAAAGCATGAGCGGTAACTACTGTATTGATATCCAGATTAATTAATTCACTTAATAAATCTAGCAATCTCCCAAATTCTTCAGCTAAATAGGTGTAGCCTTTTCCATATCCCCATCCCTCCAGCCCAGCCTTTTTATCCCTGGCACAAAGAAATTCAATACACATTCTTTCCGCCCAATCTGCTGTATCAATAATTAGTGTAGATAAATTGGAGGGATTGTTTTTAAAATATTTAACTTGTTCTAGAAGCATTGTCCAACTAGAGGGAGTAGGAGTTCTAGCTACATCCATGTGTTTTGTACTGCCTTCCACATCAATAAATATAGGATTGGGGAATTGGCTTGCTAAAGTAGATTTGCCTATTCCTTCTGGCCCATAAATTACTATTTTTTGAGCAGATTCAATTTTGCCTCTAATAATTTCCATCTAAAACTCACCTTCTTTCCATGTTGGCTTCCCAATTGTTTCAGTAGTTGCAGCACTACCCCCATATCCGTCTTGGATTATAATATGACATTCATCACCAGTGCTTACCCGGGTGGCAATAGCCTGCAACTCTTCCTGCTCCAACCATGCTCCAAACTCTTGTAATGTTTCTAGGTCCATCTGCTCCAGTTTATCCAGCAGTACAAATCCACATTTAGGATTAAGCTTGCGAATAATTGCAGTTGCAATTTTAAGCTGATCAGAGCCGCTTATACAATCCCACTTCTTACCCTCATAAGTAAGCTCTCCATTTTCAACCGATAGCCCCGGCAGGGGGAGATTAGCACCTTTTAACAGATCAATTTTAGCTTGTCTAACATTGTTTAAATCACTTGTTAATTTCCTGTATTGATTTTCATATTCTTGGGCGTCGTCTTCAGCTTTATCTTTATCTAAATTTGCTCGAACCTTAACGTTTATTTCTTCAATATTGGCAATACTAGCCTCTAGCTCAGCGGTGGATTCGTCTTGTAAATCTTTTGCAGATTTTCGTGCAGTTTCTAAATCCTTTAAAATAATAGTTTGTTTTTTCAGCAATTCATCTATTTCTTCCTGTACTTGTGCTGCTTGCATTTCTAAGTTTTTTAAGTTATCTCTTTTTCTTTGATTTTCTCCATTTTTAGCCAGAATTTCTTGTTGTTGCTTAATAAGCTTACTGGCACTAATCGGCTCTTTTGGAGCGTCTGGATAATATGGCTGTTCTTTAGCAAATTTCTTTTTTTGGTCTGCTATTTGTCCAATGGCGTGTCGACGATTATAAATTTCCTGCTCTTTTCGTTCTAATTCAAATAACTGGTCTCCCACTCCGATAATTTGTAATAGAGTTTGAGCTTTTTCCTTTGACGTGGATTGCATAAATTTAGGTAAATTTAAAGCTAGCTCCTCAACAAACTCGTTTAGTAATTGTTGCCCCCCTTTCTCTCCATTTGGATCAATTACTTTGAGGTCGCTATTTTTACCCTTACGCTCAACTACTAGTCCATTGTTCATTACGATATGTAGATTAGGCGGCAAAACAGAATCCTCACGCTGGGCAGCAGTCGGCTTATATTTATTACCACCTAAGGCCCAGGCAATTGCATCCAATACAGATGTTTTGCCTTGATTGTTTTTACCGCCGATTATAGTTAAGCCATTTGCTGTAGGCTCAATTTTTATGGCTTTAACTCTTTTTACATTTTCGATTTCCAATTTATTAATTTTTATCATTCTTCCCCCTCCTTAATTTTTGTGGTACAATTAACTTGAGTATTTTTTTTACCGCTCCCTGCTTGGTTTCGACTCCGGCGGGAGCTTTT
>DUNL01000138.1 GCA_012839385.1 Clostridiaceae bacterium | reverse complement strand
TATCCTTGCCATTTAATCGGATTGATTCATAACTAACAGGTATTAAGCCAAATAATGCTTTCGTCAATTCTTCTTGACCGGCGCCTTCAGCTCCAAAGAAACCCAGTATCTCATGTTTGCGTAATTCAAAGCTTATGTTCCTTGCTTTTTGGGTGGATAGTCTGTTGACGCTTAAAACTACTTCTCCTAAATTGTCTTTCTCTTCTGTACCAGTCTCAGCTGCCTTTAGTGTTATGCTATCTTTCTCTCCTGTCATATACCGAATTAGTTCTTCCTCAGTGCTGTCCTTCAACGTTAAGTCAATTTCTTTTCTGCCATCCTTTAACACCGTGACTGTGTCGGCAATCCTAAATATCTCATCTAGCCTATGGCTGATGTAAATAATAGTTACGTTTTCTCTTTTTAGCTTCTCTATAATGTCAAACAGTTTTCGAATTTCTTCTTCAAGTAAAGGCGCTGTAGGTTCATCAAATATCATTACCTTGGGGTTCTTTACCAGAGATCTGGAAATCTGAACAAATTGCTTTTCAGACACATTCAATTCTTTTATCAATTTATGTGTATCAATATTTATTCCTAGCTTTGATGACAGTATTGCGTGGGCTTGTTCATGCATTTTTCGTTCATCTAAGAATACTCCATCCAGAACGGGCTCATGATTTAACATAATCGATTCTGCTACTGTAAAAAAAGGAATAAGGTCATTTTCTTGATAAACGGCTTCAATTCCCAGATTATACATTTTGTGGGGAGTTATATTGCTAATCTTTGTTCCATCAATGTAAATGTCCCCTGAACTAGGCTGATTCAATCCAGTAAGAAGCTTTATTAAGGTCGACTTTCCGGCTCCGTTTTTGCCAACTAAGGCCCTTACTTCTCCCTTTTTGACTCTAAAATCTACACTATCTAAAGCTCGAACACCTGGAAATGTTTTGCTTACATTTCGCATCTCAATTAAATACTTGCTCATGTTAACACCATCCCAAATTCCACCCAACCACCTAGTGTATAACACCAGGTGGCTGGGTGATTAATATAGGACTACTTCTTATATTGCTCCAGCGTGTTGTATACTTCTTTAGCGTTATCTCTTGTAACCAAGATTGAGGGTACAAACTTCATAACAGGTACTTCTTTTCCATTAACAAGGTCGATGGCTGTTTCTGCAGCGGTCTGTCCGATCTTAAATGGCTGTTGTGCAACTGTAGCTTCGAAGGCTGAATCCGGATTCATGATCATTTTCATTGCAGTCGGATCACCGTCAAAGCCATAACAACCGACTTTACCGGCAAGTTTCATATCTTCTATTGCTTGAGCTGCTCCAATCATCGGCATGTCATAGATTGCCCAGAATGCGTCAATGTTAGGATTTGCCCTTAACATATCTCTGGTTTTGTTATAAGCATCAGGTACTGTCCCTGGTTCTACCTCTGCTTCCTGAGCAACAATCTTAACATCAGGATGCCATTTCAAAACTACATCTAAAACGTCTTTTCGCAATTCTTCAATCGGATAGCCCGGGACATAGAAAATGCCGAGATAAGCGATCTTGGAGGCAAAGG
>DUNL01000132.1 GCA_012839385.1 Clostridiaceae bacterium | reverse complement strand
TCAAAAATATTGTTCATGATGTAATCAGTATTGCCAATTTCCATGGTGTCTGAACACAGAACCCGCTCATGCATCAACACTGTGGTCATTCTGCCCACTGGAATCCCGGCGCGGACCGGAAGTTTCAGAGTGCCAGCGTCAAATGTCGCTACAACCTCATTCCCGCGCTCAATACTCACTGTCTTCTGGGGATTGCTGATTATTTGATAGAGCCTCTCCATTTCATCATCAGTAAGCTCCGGTATTCGACCTCTGTCTGCTGCATCTAACATTCCTTCCTCAAGATCCTGACAGATCTCAGCCTCACTTAGCCATGAGGCGGACCCGTCACCCATTCTGGTAAAAACCCTTGCCATTTCTTCCTTCCCTCCTTAACTTAGTGGTTCTTGTCTCTTTTTCACAAGGGGGGGGCACCTTCCCTACTATCGTGGAAAGGGGACTTTTAGATTAGCGTTTTTCTGACTGCCTCCTTTCCGGCAGTTACTTTTATGTATATTTCCAAATACGCTTTACCAAACAGCATCCCAGGCAATTGCCAATAATCTGTTTATCATAGATATGCAAGTTTAATGCCAGTAAAGGATAACAGGCGCCACCTGCACTGTTAATAACAATCATGGATTCTGCAAGCATTTCTATTGCTAGACAAGATTAAGTCGCAGGTGCCTGAAATAAGTTAAGTTCGGCAGGGCCGTAATATTTTTTGGATAAATTTGATGTAGCGTCAACGTGAATCGATGAAATACTTTATTTCCCATACAATGCCATTAATAAGTCATTGTCACTGATTTATTATCGAGAACATTTCTTTATTTTTGACTTGTTTGTTTCATCAATGATTCAAATGTTTTCCCTGCCTGCGAAAAACATCAACTAGTTTTGGCGGAAATAGTGAATTACAGGCATCTGATGAATGCGCATTTTGCTGGCATGGAAATTGCACAATTAATAAAACGAACAACCCTATCGATGGAACAGTCCAATACTATTAAAGGAGGTTTTATAAGAGTAATGGGCAAATTTGACGAAATTCAAAAAGCAGTGTTCGAGGGGAATGTAGAAAGGGTTAAAAATCTGGCAGAAACCCTGGTAGCCGCTGGTGAAGACCCACTGGCAATCATCGACGACGGTCTAATCGCCGGAATGAATATTGTAGGAACAAGGTTTAAAGAAGGAGAAATGTTCGTACCAGAAGTCATGATGTCCGCCAGTGCCATGAATGCAGGGGTTGACGCGATAAGACCCTTGGTCAAAAGTGGGGAGATACAATCCGCCGGGGTCATTGTCATAGGGACTGTGAAAGGGGACTTGCATGACATCGGAAAGAATTTGGTCTGCATGATCCTCCGCAGTGCGGGATTTGAGGTGGTCGATCTTGGTGTTGACATCTCATCGGAAAAATTCATCGATGCCATTAATAAACATAACCCAAAAATTGTTGGAATGTCCGCTCTTTTAACTACAACAATGCCTGCCATGAAAGAAACTATCGATACCATTGCAGAAATGGGTTTACGGAATAAGATAAAAATCATCGTTGGTGGTGCCCCGGTATCCCGTGAGTTCGCTGAGCAAATTGGAGCAGATGGTTACGGTGATGATGCAATATCAGCTCGAGACCTCTGTATAAACCTGCTTAAT
>DUNL01000198.1 GCA_012839385.1 Clostridiaceae bacterium | reverse complement strand
AGGATGATGGACCTGGTAGGGGAACTGGTGATCGAACAGATTCGAATTGCACAGGTCTCAAACAACTTATATAACCAGTATCCATCCGACGAAACTGTTGATGACTTAATAGGAATCTCAAACCGTGTATCGGTGTTAATCAATGAGCTCCAAGAGGGAATAATGAAAACCCGTATGATTCCTGTAGAGCAGTTGTTTAGCCGCTTCCCTAGAATGGTCAGGGATTTGTGCCGTTCATTGAATAAGGAAGTTAATCTGGTGCTTGAGGGTGGAGAAACCGAAATAGATAGGACAATTATGGAAGAAATGAGTGATCCGTTAATTCACCTTATACGGAATGCTATAGACCACGGGATTGAAAATCCGGAAATCCGTAAAAAGCTGGGCAAGCCCGAAAGAGGTACACTGCGAGTAACAGCATTACCTGAGGATAGTAATGTAATTATAACGGTTGAAGATGACGGAGCTGGAATTGATGCACAAGAGATAAAGCAATCCGCCATTAAAAAGCAAATTGTTACAGAGGAAGAAGCGGAAAAAATGACCGAACAGCAGTTAATAAACCTCATTTTCCATACGGGTTTTTCGACTTCGCAAAAGGTAAGTGATGTTTCCGGCCGTGGAGTCGGAATGGATATTGTAAGGACCCATATTGAAAAATTGAACGGAATCATTGATGTTGAGACGTGTGCAGGTAGTGGGACAAAGTTCATAGTTAAACTGCCAATCAAGCTTCCTCTAACGCTTGCAATATTAAAAGGGCTTTTAGTTAAAATCAACAATGATACTTATGCCCTTCCTATGAGCAATGTGGTTGAGATTGTACGGAAACCAAGAACGGAGATTGAATCCATAAATGGGCAAGCAGTGGCTGTTATAAGGGATAAAGCGACTCCTTTGATATGGCTGCATGACTACTTCGGCATTCCAAGGGGTAAGGAAAGGGAAAATAGTTTGATCGTCTTGCTTGGAATAGCTGAGAAGCGTTTTGGACTTGTAGTGGATGAACTTATAGGGAACCAGGAAATCGTTGTTACAAACCTTGGATCCTATATAGGCAAAGTAGAGGGTATTTCTGGAGCTACAATTTTGGGAGATAGAAGTGTAGCTTGCATACTGGATGTTGTAGGGGTTTCAAAGATAGTAACCAGTAAAAAAGCTTTGAAAACAGACGATGAACAGTCAAAACAATAATCGCTTCAAAAAAATGCAAATAGGAGGCAGTGGTTATGGGATTCAAAAAAGATATGGCTCTCAGATTTATGAAGAGTTCGGGACTTTCTCAAAAGGTTTACAAAGCAGTCAATTCTGCGAAAAAGCTCGATGAAAAACTAAAGGATTTGTCTAATATTACCGGACAGGTTAATATAGGTACAAGTGAACAGTCTTCCGCTGTTGATTCCACGAATTCAATGACGGGGGAGCTTTCGAAATCAATTAATGGTGTTGTAAGAAATGCTGAGGAACTGAAAGGGCTTGCGGAACAGTCGAAAAAATCCCTTGAAGAGATGGCTGTTACAATAAAGCAGGTTGCAGGCAATAGCGAAAGCACTGCAAAGTCGGTAGAAGAAATATCGGCTTCCATTGAGCAAATGGGAAAATCAATCAAAGGTGTTGCAGGCAATGCTGAAAGCCTAACAGGTTCGGCCCAAGAGGCTTCAGCGGCTATACAGGAGATAGTCGCATCTATCCAACAAGTGGCTGGCAATGCCGAAAGTACCGCAAGTTCTGTAGAGCAGGTTTCATCTTCAATTGAACAGATGGGCAAGTCAATAAAGGGCGTTGCAGGAAACGCTGAAAGCCTTACCGGTTCAGCCAAAGAGGCAACAGCAGCGGTTCAGGAAGTAGTAGCCTCCATCCAGCAGGT
>DUNL01000210.1 GCA_012839385.1 Clostridiaceae bacterium | reverse complement strand
GTGTGGACTTGCCGCTGCCGGTATGCCCGACCAGCGCTGTATAGCTGCCCGCTTTTATATCCAAGTCAATATCATAAAGCACACGCTGTTCAAAAGGCGTATTCGGCTGATAGGTAAAATTTACTTTTTCAAACTGGATGTCCATAGCCAATCAACCAATCCTTCCTCTGTCAAGTATCCCTCAGGTACTGTGACGCCTTTTTTCGCCAATGCACTCTTTAATTTCTCAGGAAACGGCACGTCCAGCCCCCACTCAATCAGCTTATCCCCCTCCGAGAAGATCGCTTCCGGTGTACCTTCCTTAATAATCGTCCCCTGCTTCATGACCAGTACGCGGCTGGCGTTTGCCGCCTCGTCAATATCGTGTGTAATAGAAATGACCGTCAAATTTTCTTCTTCTTTTATTTTTTCAATTGTCTCAATGACCTCACGCCGCCCTTGAGGGTCAAGCATGGACGTCGCCTCATCAAGGATGATCACGTCAGGACGCAGCGCAATGACGCCGGCAATAGCTACACGCTGTTTCTGGCCGCCTGACAGCCGGGCAGGCTCTTTAGTTGAGAATTCACTCATTCTAACCTGTTCAAGCGCCTGCGATACCCGCTGCAACATATCCTCACGGGGAATTCCCTGATTTTCCAGCCCGAATGCCACATCATCCTCAACTGTCGACCCGACAAACTGATTATCCGGATTTTGAAATACCATGCCGATTGTGCGGCGGACATCCCAAATCGTTTCTTCCTTGAGAGGCTTACCTTTAATAGTAATCGTTCCCTCATCCGGTAAAATCAGCCCATTAATCGTTTTTGCCAAAGTCGATTTGCCGGAACCATTGTGGCCGATTAACGCCACCCACTCATTCGGAAAAACTTTCAGAGACACATCATCAAGCGCCTTGCGATCATCTTGCCCTTGATATTTATATGCAATTTGATTGATTTCTATTAAAGGTTCTGTCACTGACTCCAACACCCTCATGTATTTATTTTGGATAAACATGCTTTTTTCTAATTTTCGATGAAATCACAAAAAAACATTTTATAAAAGTCAACATACCACTATCTTACTATAACTCAAGGCAAATTTGTATATAAAAAAGCACTTTATGATGAGTGCCTACTCTCTAACAGTACGTTAGAGAGTAGTGCTGAGCTAGACTCGGAGGACTACCCCCAACATCGTAACACTCTGATAAATCATCTATAAAGTGATGTTATAGTATTTAATTAAACAAGCTCCAGAATAACCATCGGTGCAGCATCCCCACGTCTTTGTCCTTTTTTAAGGATACGTGTATAGCCGCCTTGGCGATCTGCGTAGCGAGGTGCGATATCATCAAATAATTTTTGCAAAGCTGTTTGTTCAATGATGTTTTCGCCAGACTCATCCAATCTTGCTTCCAAATATTCGTTTCTAACGAATGCGGCAGCTTGACGGCGTGCATGAAGATCTCCGCGTTTGCCTAAAGTAATCATTTTTTCAGCAGTTGAACGAACTTCTTTCGCACGTGCTTCTGTCGTTACGATACGCTCGTTTATGATTAAATCTGTTGTTAAATCACGTAACATCGCTTTTCTTTGGCTGCTTGT
>DUNL01000229.1 GCA_012839385.1 Clostridiaceae bacterium | reverse complement strand
CAGCGGTTTCTGGATATGGTGAAAGCCGAAATGAAGAGGAGAGATTTTGAATTGAAAACCGCGATCGTGGTAAATGGTTTGGTTGATGTTCTGGCCGTAGAGCCGCTGGCAAAGAGGTTGAAGGCACCGATATTCCTTCGTGGTGCCACAGATCAGATGAACGCAGAAACAGTGATCGTAGCCGGCGGGGATGCATCGCCGTACAGGGAAAGCGGTGTGCGGGTGATAACCCTAAGCGGCAATGATCGTTGGGAGACAGCCACAAACATCGGCGAGTACTACCGGGGGTTGTAGTTATGGACGAGATGCAGGAATACATCCCCCGGTCGGAAAAGAACCGGGAGGAGCAGGGGGTAAAAGAGAGGCCGAAAACGCGATATTCAAAATTTATTGTAGCCCTGGTAATTGTCCTGAATGTGGTTTTTACCGGGGCTGTTTTGTATGTGTACCTGCGGATAGGTAATGAGCCAAAAACCCTGATCGCCGCCTGGTTTGCTTTTACCACCGGCGAGTTATGGCTGTTGGCAAACATCAAGAGGGCCGAAATTAAGGAGGGAGAAAATGCACGATCTGATAATGACGATTATTGAGAATTTGCTGATTATCCTGGTTACCCTGGCCGCTGCTTTTGTGGTAGCCTATTTGAAGCGGCGCCTGGGCGTTGAAGGCATGCAGAAGATCGAGAAAGAGCTGGCCTTAAAGCAAGAACTGGCTATCTTGGCGGTCCGCTTTATCGAACAGGTATATCTAGATCTCGATGGTCCTGAAAAGTACTCCCGGGCGGCACTGTGGCTTTCGGCCCGGCTAGAGGAAAAGGGGCTTTCGGTTGGTCCGGATGAGATCAAGGGCCTGGTGGAGTCAGCGCTTCGGACCCTGAAGGATGAGTTCGGCAATGAATGGGCAAAGACCATTGGAGGGTAACGCCGCCCGTTTGGAGGCACTCCTGTCCCGGGTCCGGGAGCTGCGAAAGAATCTTTACCCGGAAGAATGGGATGCAGACCCACTGTTGAAAATCGAGCAGGAGCTTGTCATTCTTTTAAAAAAACCCCCTCACCCCTAACCCCCCCCGCTTTATAGCCGGGGGGGTTTGCTTTTAATATTTGCCAGCCAGAGAAAGCCTGCGCCAAATACCATCAAAATTATTGATTGAATTGTTTTTGTTTTAACGATAGCTTTATATGCACTAGTCCATCCTATTGCAAAATCTGCCATCTGTTCACTGTTTAATGTGTAAGGCGCAAAAGGTGTTTGAACAATCCAGATTGTTATTACAACCAATAAGGTTAATGCTAATGCCAAAAATCTAAAATCCTTCACATGAAACACCCCCTTTATCGGATTCTCTCAACAAAGACTTTAAAATTCCGTCATTTGGATCCTCAATTATTCTAAACAGTGCCTTGCCCTTTTCTGACTTATTTGCTGTTGATTGTATTAATCCTGCTTGAGGCGTGATTACTAGCACTAAGGGAAATGATTGGCCCCACCACTCATTGGCCCAGGCTCCACCTTGGTAGTAAGCTAAATATTTTTCCACTTTGTCGAAGCTGTTATTGCCATTATCTATTTCAAGGAAGAACATTACCCCAGCCCCGTCGATGGTTGTCTGGACCATGTAAAACCCATCGGCGATGCCAAAGGGGTACTTTACTTCCGTCTGCCAAAAAAGTATTTTTTGCCAAGACTTTAGTTCATTGAGCAACACAAAGTGGAACCAGGATAGTTTTAGCCAGTGCCGCCATTTTGTTGATCGCTGTCCTTGATGATAGATGTATTCTTTTCGACCAATACGGAACCGATTAATCAGATTATCTTTGGCCATCTTGCCCATAATCTGTTGGGCCTTGTTGTGCCCCGAAGGGAAGCGGTAGTAGTATGCAACCATAGATGGGGTTATATATTTGTGTTTTTGAACAAGAGAAAGAATATGGTCTATCCGCTGCATACCATCCCCCCCCTAAAGCGACCCATTTGACAAGCCTGTTCAATGACATTTTTGCTCCGCTGTGACTGCATTAATGTTTTCGCCTGGTTAATTGGCATATACATCGTTTGGACCTCCCTTTCCTCATCATGTTGCCAGATAGCCCTCCCAGGTATTTCTTTCGGAGACGGTAATTTTTCGGCCCCGTTTCGGTCAAGACAAATTTGAGAGTTTGTTGTTGAGCGCACTCTAAAACAGAGGGTTGCCGGAATGTTTGCTTTCAGTTGCCCCGGTAGAATATGCTGATCCGGCCTTTGGGTGGCAATAACTACATGAATCCCCAGGCTTCGGGCCAAGCAGATCAGGTCCACAAGCATCTTGTGAGCATAAGTTCGGACCATCCTGTCGTTTTTTTCTTTTGCCAACATTGGGCAGAGCTGGGAAAATTCATCAATTACGAGAACATGATAGGGGAGTTCGTTTGCTCGATCCGGATGGGTCTTGCGCCACTCTTTGGCGCTTACAAAGCCAGCCCGGTCCAGAAACGCCATCCGGCGTTGCATTTCGGCTGTTAGAAATTCCAGGGTTTCAATCGCGCCATTAAGCGAATGCTTTACGGTTAAGTGTTTTTTTAAGTAAGAAAATTCAACTCGCTTCAGGTCGATGATGTGAATAACACAATCAACTTGCATCAGACAAGAAATTAAGGTGTGGAGAAAGTTGGATTTGCCGGCACCCGTTTGGCCGGCTACCAACAAATGCGGACAATCGACCAAACCGGAGTAAAGCCATCCCTGCCTGCCGTAGCCAACAATGAAGGGTAGCTCGAATGGCAAACTATTCATAAGTGCATGAAACTCAACCTGGAACGAATTAGCCCCCATAGAAACGATTTTGTCAAACCCTATGTGGTCCGGCACCCTTCCTAAGAGAATATCCACCCTGAGCAGCCCTTTCCGGTAAGAAAAATTAACCTCGGCATCGAGGGCCGCCTCAAACTGCTCCTGTTTTTCTCCAAACTGGATAGCAGCTAAACCAATGGGTATTTTG
>DUNL01000109.1 GCA_012839385.1 Clostridiaceae bacterium | reverse complement strand
GTGTTCGACCTGATGGAATAACTTTACTAGACAGACTTATGCAAATCAAGTCTCAGGGGTGAACTCTCTATTAATGATTGATAACAACAATACTAAATGCAAGAGATTGGAAGATTTCTTAGGCTACTTCCAGGCCATAAGAGAAAGATCGCCGGCAACTATCAAAGAATACAGATACGATCTGACACTATTTCTGCGCTTTCTTCTTAATAGAAAACTGGAACTTGGCAACGATACTTCTTGGGAGGAAATAGATCTGTCTCTAGCTAATGACAAATTTTTGCAAGGGATAACATTAAGTGACCTCTATTTATATATTACTTGGCTCAGTACAGAACGCAAAAACAGTGCCGCTACCAGGTCCAGACATATCTCCGCGATCAGATCCTTCTTCCACTATCTGACAACTAAGGTAAATATACTGGCCGAAAATCCCGCCGCTAATCTGGAAATGCCTAAGCAACTTAAACGCTTGCCTCGCTATTTGTCTCTGGATGATAGTCTCAACTTGCTAGAAGCCGTGAATCAAACTGATGAAAGATATCGTACCAGAGATTATGCCATAATAACTCTGTTTCTAAACTGCGGTCTACGATTATCTGAACTGGTCAGTATCAATATTTCAGACATACGTGAGGATACTCTCATAGTAATGGGCAAAGGTGGCAAAGAAAGAACCGTCTATCTGAACGGTGCCTGTATCGCCGCTCTCAATGATTATTATCCGGATCGTATCACGCCTAAAGCAAGCCATAAAGACGCCCTTTTTATTAGCCGTCTAGGTAAGAGAATTGGCGCTAGAGCAGTACAAAATATTATTCGCAAGAATATGCTGGCGGCAGGTATTGACCCTAAGCGATATTCAACACATAAATTACGTCACACCGCGGCTACACTAATGTATCAATACGGTCAGGTAGACATCCGCAATCTACAGATGATATTAGGGCACGAAAGCGTCGCTACTACTGAAATCTACACTCACACGAGCAAGGAGGCATTACACGATGCCGTAGAGAGAAATCCACTCAGTAGCGTGCGCAGGCAAAATAAAAAAGATATTGAATAAAATTGTCTAGAAAAGTCTCATCTCTTCCAGAAATACTTTGTTAGCTCGATATGTTTCGTAGACATCAAGTTTTGATGTCACTTCAAAACAAGAATGCATGGAAAGTACCGGTACTCCACAATCGATAACTTCCATACCCATGGCCGCTTGGAACATGGCGACAGTTCCACCACCACCCTCGTCAACTTTACCCATCTCTCCTGTCTGCCAAGCAATATCATGCTCGTCCATCAGGCGAATTACGGCTGAGAAATACTCACTACTGGCATCCGTCGTTCCGCCCTTACCTCTGGCGCCAACATACTTAGCAAAAGAAATACCTCTACCCGCGTAAGCGCTGTTAAGAGGATCGGAAACAAATTCAAAAGTAGGATCAAATGCATTCGTGACATCGGAAGATAGGACCAGGCTATTGGCCAGATTTCTTTGATAGTCAAGATAATCCGGTTTGAAGTCCAGTTGTTTGGCAAAAATCTCGCTTTGAATATTCATAAAAACATCTGACTCCGCGCCGGTATTACCCATACTGCCAACTTCTTCTTTGTCAAAAAGAAGAACTAAGGCCGTTCGCTTCGCTTGTTTTAGATCAATTAGGGCTCTAAGAGCTGTAAAAGCGGAAACTCTATCATCTTGGCCATAAGCTCCGATGAAGGCTCGATCAAAACCGACATCACGGGCAGGATGGGCGGGAACAGCCTGGATTTCGGCCGTGACAAAATCCTTTTCAGTTAGGCCATATTTCCTATTTAAAATCTGTAAAACGCCTAATTTAAAGCGCTGTTCCGTCTCTTCATCTGGAAAAGGAATGCCGCCTACCAGGAGATTTAGCTCTTCGCCTTTAATGATCTCATTAGCCTTGCGCTCCATCTGTTGCTTACCTAGATGCGGCAAGAGATCTGTTACACAAAAAACCGGATCGCCCACATCTTCACCGATGCTGATTTCAACCAAGGTTCCATCCGGCTTATGTATGACTCCATGTAGAGAAAGCGGCAAGGCCCCCCATTGGTATTTTTTTATACCGCCGTAGTAATGCGTTTTCATTAAAGTCAAATCAGCCTTTTCATAAAAGGGATATGGTTTCAGATCCAAACGCGGGGAATCAACATGAGCGCCGACAAGATTAAAGCCCTCTAGCGGATCGCTAGAGCCAACCACAGCGGCCACCAGTCCACAATTGCGTACATTCATATAGACTTTGTCACCTGCCGCCAGTTTGTCCATTTCAGTCAAAGGCACAAAACCGGCTTCTCGCAGAAGATTAATCGCGTAGGCAACAAATTGGCGCTCTGTCTTCCCTTTATTGAGCGCCTCTTTATAATCCTCACTAAAGTCCATGATTTCTTTCATTTTGGTCTCATCGACTTCATGCCAGCGATTTTTGTATGAAAACAGTAGATCCTTATGATTATTTTCCTTGGCCATTAGGTCCCCCTTATTATGTCCATTATTGCTTTATATATTTGTCGTCTTGTTTATTATTTATTATCCAGTCCCGGTAGATCTAACTCTTCATTGTCATCGCCATGATCATGAGCGTCATCAGCCAACATCGCGAAAGACGATCTATTCTCATCAGTCAGTAAATTATTATCTTTGTAATATTGATACAGAGCTTTTTTAACTGCCTGCTCAGCCAGAAGAGAACAATGCATTTTAACGGGCGGTAAACCGTCCAAGGCTTCCGCTACAGACTTATTAGTAATTTCCAAGGCTTCCTCTACCCTCTTCCCTATTATCATTTCCGTTGCCATGCTACTGGTAGCGATCGCGGAGCCACAACCGAAAGTCATGAATTTGGCATCCACAATAATGCCATCTTCGATTTTAAGATCCATGCGCATTATATCACCACAGGTAGGATTTCCTACGGTACCTGAAGCAGTAGCGTCCGGTATTTCACCCACATTCCGGGGATTAAGAAAATGCTCCATCACCTTTTCGCTATATTCCATATTTAAGATCTCCTTTCAGCAATTGTCCTCCCTCTTCAGGAATAATATTCATAATTTTTCCACGTTTAAAATCAGCATATAGTGGAGACATTAAACGAAGTCTCTCTATTACTTTCGGCAAATCAGACGTGAATCGATCCACATCCTCCTCTGTATTTTCACGCCCAAGCGTAATTCGTAAAGAGCCGTGCGCGATCTCATGAGGCAGTCCAATTGATAACAGAACATGAGAGGGATCCAGAGAACCTGAGGTACAGGCAGAGCCGCTGGAACATTGATATCCCAGTTGATTTAACAGTAACAGAATTGATTCGCCTTCGATAAATTCAAAAGCCAGATTCACATTATTAGGCAAACGCCTGGTCGGGTGCCCATTCAATTTGACATAAGGTATTGTAGCCATCAATTTTGTGATCATTTTGTCACGTAAAGCCATCTGACGTTTCGACTCTTCCGGCATGGCCTCTGTCACAAGCTCCAAGGCCTTGGCAAAGGCAACCGCGCCGGCCGTATTTTCTGTACCCGCGCGTTTTCTCTTCTCTTGCGCGCCGCCGTCAATCAGGTTAGCAATGCGGACACCTTTACGAATATACATAAGACCAATGCCTTTAGGGGCGTATAATTTATGACCGGAGAAACCCATCATATCCACGCCCAAGTCACCCGGTTTTACGGGTATGGCGCCTAGGGCCTGAACTCCGTCCGAATGCATTAGAACACCATGTTTCCGACAAATTTCGGCAATCTCCGTAATCGGCTCAACAGTGCCAATTTCATTATTAGCCAGCATGATAGATACCAGGATTGTATCTGGCCTGATCGCGGCCTCTACATCCCCGGGATCTACCAGGCCGTAGCCATCCGTATCCAAATAGGTCACTTCGTAGCCTAATTTCTCCAGAGCCATCATACTATGTAGCACCGCATGATGTTCAATCTTACTGGTAATCAGGTGCCTTCCCTGTTTGTTTTTGGCGAAGGCAGTTCCTTTTACTGCCCAATTGTCAGCCTCCGTACCACCGGCGGTAAAATAAATCTCATTCGCTGAAACACCCAGCAGGTCAGCAATTTTTGTTCTGGCGCCCTCCAGATACCGATGGGCCTCGTACCCTTCATCATAAAAAGAAGAAGGGTTGCCATATACATGCTCCAAGATGGGTAGCATGCTCTCTAACACTTGAGGATGTACTGCTGTT
>DUNL01000288.1 GCA_012839385.1 Clostridiaceae bacterium | reverse complement strand
CGGATCGAACTCTTCGTCCTTAGCCAACTCTGCTTCGTTTTTAGCTCTGTTTCGTTCAGCCAGGGATATATTAAGTACGTTCTGCGGAAATGGAAATACGGTGACAGAAAGCCTTTTCTCCCCGTCTTTTTCATAGGTGCTCGTTCGAATATCCCCTTCAATGTCCACTAGGTCGCCTTTTTGCCAATTTTCCAGGTTCCATTTGTCATTGAAAAGAACGCTGAACCAACTTGTCTTTCTGTTCTCCTTAGTTCCCGAATCAACCGCTATGGACAAACGGTTGAATTTCTTGCCCGACTTTGCTTCGAAGAAAGCAGGGTCATTCCCCAATCTCCCACGAAGATGAATCTTTGCCATTGTCATTGCCATTCAAATCACTACTCCTTTTTCACTTCTTTTCTGAGCTGTTCCAGGTAATCATCCAGCTCATCCTTTTCGCCCTGTTCTTTCAACTTCTCAGTCAGCCTTTCCGACTTAAAAGACACGATGTAATCCGAGATGTCCGCTAGCTGCTTGAAATCTACAGGCTTTACTCCAGATTCCGTCTCCACTACTCCATTTTTAACCACGATTGCGGTATCCATTTGCTGGGCAACGGCGCTTTTTAAACCATATATGTGATAACCCAGCACAGACCTTACCATGGAAGAAGCCATCTCCGACAGAAATGCGCTTTCTGCTTCCACCTGGTCTTCGTCGATATGTACATACAGTATCTTTCCTTTGCTTTCAGCTTGAAGCTCTTCGGGAGTGCAAAACAATACGTCACCGGCATATCTGTTATCGTTTTTAATATAGTTTATTTCAACTGGTTCCACTTTCATCGATTTCGTCATTTGGTTGAAGACCCTGACAGCATCATCAACATCGTAAAGCCTTCTTCCAAAAGCCTTCCACATCGATTTTGCCTGCGCTTCTGTAATTTCTTTTTCGTATAGATTATTGAAGGTTTCCACTAATCCCAAAAAGGCCGGCGTGGGAGAATCTGACATCCCTTCCACAGCATCATAAGCTACCTGCCTAATTATCGACCCTACCGGGAAAAAAGCATGGGCAGAAGAAGCGAAGACAAAAACTGCAAGAAGCACAACGGAAAACAATACTTTTTTCATTACAATACCCCCTTATTAAAAATATCATGATAATATTATACATACTCCGTTTTAGTTGTCAAGTAAAAACAGACACAAAAGCCGAACTAGGCTAATATGAAATATCTTGCTCTACATCCTGTTGCTGGAGTTCCTGTATGTTCTTCCTTATCTCGCGTTCTGTCCTTTGCGCCCGCTTTTCTCTCATATCGACAAATTCGTATTCAATAGGAAAGTCGGAGATGATCTTTATAGCTTCAGCTTTGGCTTTTTCTATTTCGTCTTCTGCGCCCTTAGGTATGAGTAATGAGTAAGTGACGACGTAAGTTCCAGGAAAGACGGGCTCCCAATCTTGTGCCTGAAATTCTTTAACTAAAGCGTTTAAGGCCTTCGAGCTTTCATGGGCTGCGTTTTTATCCACGCTTCTATCCCAAGCTTTTGGAATGCGCACGCAAACACGGGAAGCACCGGCGACTTTCGTGTCATATATGCCCACAACTGGCTTTGGAATCTCAACAGGAACGCCGCATAAATTAGACAGGTTTTGCGCTAACTTCACCCGGTTTTCAAAGCCTGCCATGTTTCCTGCGCTTCCGATGATGTAGCTTTTCATGTACCCCTTCCCTTGAACGAATTGTCCACCCTTGAGTTGGTTTTCTTCCACGAACTGGGCTATCTTATCCTTTACTTTTTCATATGTTTCAGGAAGAAGTTGTATGTAAAGAAGCGGCCGGTCGTTGTAGGGAACTATCCTATCCTTTATTTCGGACTTCACAAAGGACTTTTCTTCTTTGGGAACTTCCGTCACAATTTTCTTAAATTTTTCCACGTGGCTTTCTTTGATAGGCATTTCCTTGCCGCGGAAGCGCACTTCAAAACCCAGTTCCGTCAAGCCCTGCCTAACCAAATTAGCCACGTAGTCCTTTCTTTCCCCTTCGACAGTAAGCTTCTTCGTCCATGCTGAAGCCGTCATCTTTGTTTCTGCCGGTTCACTGGCTATCTTTGCACCAAGTTTTGAAACAAGCAGCTTTGCCGTCTTTTCAAAGATGGGGGCATAGAAACGATAAGCCAGCCAGGGAAAGTT
>DUNL01000174.1 GCA_012839385.1 Clostridiaceae bacterium | reverse complement strand
TGGACCGGATCTATTCATGTGCTGCCTGATGGGACATTTAATCATAAATGTTCAACTTGTTATTGCAATTTGCGTGCCTTTTTTAGTTAGAAAATTGAGTAGCTTATTCAGCCAATTTACGCAGAGAATCTCTGTAGATAGCGGCCGCGGCCAAAGCTTTATCAATTTCAATGAACTCATTTATCTGATGAGCGACTTCCACGTCTCCGGGAAATTGCATGCCGAAAGCGCAGATATTAGGAACGGAGCGCGCATAAGTTCCACCACCTAGGGTTACCGCTTCCGCGTCCAGACCGGTACTTTCTGAATACACATCCATCAAAGTAGAAATAAGATAGGAGTCTTTACCCAAGTTCAGTGGAGCGGACTCTTCTTTGAGAACAATAGTTATACCGGTTGGAGCGAACTCATTTTGTAGCCTGACTAATTCAGAATGAAAATCCATAGTGACCGGATAACGTATATCTAGATTTAATCTGGCCTCTGTCTGATTAATAGAGATTAAGCCAACATTTACCGTAGTCTGTCCCGACTCATCCGTGAAGGCCAAGCCCAGTCCCTGACCATCAGTCTCAAAGCCTAGATACTTCTGATAGAAATCTATCACAGGATCTTCCGGATCCATTTGGGCCAAATACTCCATAGCTGCGGAAATAGCATTTTCACCCAGATATGGCATTGAAGCATGCGCTGTTTTTCCGGTAAATTCTTTTTCAATTATTTTGCCGTCATCGTCCTGATAACCAACTATACAGGCACCCGGCACCATATTTATCGCCTCACCACCGCTAGCGCTCTTTAATTTTTCCTTTCCATTTCTCTGCCAGAGCAGCTCGACGCGCGCGATACCTTTCTCGGCGTACACGGCCGGAAAGTCAGCATCCGCGGTAAAGCCACTGACAGGAATTTCCTCATGAGCGGTGTAATAACGCATACAGGCACTGCCATTTTCCTCATTAGTGCCGACAATCAGTCTAAGGCGCCTTTTGGGCTTAAAGTCGGGATCATCAGCCAGAGCCTTGAGAGCGAAAAGCACCGCGACAGCGGGACCTTTGTCATCACTGGTACCACGCCCATACATCACTCCATCTTCAATGATGGCGGTAAAGGGATCTCTTTCCCAGCCGGTACCTGCCGGCACGACATCCAAATGACACAGAGCCGCGACCATTTCCTCACCGCTGCCCATTTCAACATAACCGGCATGATTGTCAACATTTACCGTTTTGAAACCCAGGGCTTGCCCTTGTTCCAAAAAAAGTTCCAGAGCACGTACTGGCTCTTTGCCATAAGGTGCCCCCGGCTCAGCTGTCCCCATTACACTGGGGATCTCAATTAAAGCGCTGAGATAATCAATGAAGTCAGCGCGATAATCTGACATCGTTGCCGCCAGGCGCTTTATTACACTTGGTGATGGTACTTTTGTCTTATCTTGATTCATTCTATCCTCCACAAATATTCAATATTCGTTAGTCGGTTTTGTTATTGCGCTAAAAATTGTCTTCTTAGAAACACTTGGCTATCGGAATAATATTTTAGCGAGAAAACCTGCCGGTATTTCTATTTATACAGACAGTCTGATTATACCATTACACTTATGTTTTATACGAAGGCGTTCCCCCAGGTGCTGTGCCACCAGATGGGAGTTTCCAGTTACGCTACTTATAATATAAAACGTCCTCTAAGTACCGTCTCGGATAGCACAACCCCAAAGCCGAGATGTTGCGGAGACGGAAGGAATATGTTAGAATCTTTGCGGTTATTACACACACGGATCAATCCTGTTGAACATATTATGGGATCCGTGGAGGCAAAACAGGAGGTATTTATGGCTGTCGTAACCATGAAGCAATTACTAGAGGGCGGCGTTCATTTCGGACATCAGACCCGCCGCTGGAATCCCAAAATGGCACCCTACATTTTTACAGAACGCAATGGTATTTATATCATTGACTTGCAACAGACAGTGAAGCAGATTGAGCTGGCATATGAATTTGTGCGCAGTGTTTCTGAACGTGGAGGCAATATCCTATTCGTGGGAACCAAAAAACAGGCACAGGATTCTATCCGTGAAGAAGCTCAACGTTGTGGCATGTATTATGTTAACAATCGCTGGCTGGGCGGTACTCTTACTAACTATAAGACGATCGCGAAGAGTATCAGAAGACTCAAAGATCTGGAAAAAATGGAGGAAGACGGAACTTTTGAAGTTCTACCCAAGAAGGAAGTCGCGGCGTTAGTTAATGAAAGAGAAAAGCTGAACAGGAACCTGGGAGGCATTGCGGATATGCAGGGGCTACCACAGGTAGTTTATGTAGTTGATCCCAAAAAAGAACATATCGCTGTAGCGGAAGCACGTCGACTCGGCATCCCGATCATCAGTATTGTCGATACCAATTGTGATCCGACGGAAGTTGACTTTGTTATTCCGGGCAATGACGACGCTATCAGAGCTATCAAGCTGATCACCAGCGTTATAGCTGACGCGGTTCTTGAAGGTCGTCAAGGTGAACAATTTGACGCTGAGGAAGCAGAGGACCAGGATGGCGAAGAGGAAGCTGTCGCTACAGAAGAGAGTGAAGTAGACGAAGACACTGAGGACATCCAAGAGACTATAGAAGTAGACGATACTTCAGAAGATAACGCAGATTAATAAATGACAGATATTTTGAACATATAAACTAATATCTGATGAACAAGTTTAAGTTGAATAATTTTAATTAGGAGTGAAATATGGCTAAGATAACCGCTGCAATGGTCAAAGACCTTAGGGAAAAAACCGGTGCCGGTATGATGGATTGCAAAAAGGCTTTGCAAGCCTCTGACGGCGATTTCGATAAAGCAGTCAATTGGCTGCGTGAGCATGGTATGGCGACGGCAGAGAAAAAAGCCGGGCGTATTACTACAGAAGGTATGGTACAGGGCAAAGTTGCCGAGGACGGCAAGACGGGGGCTCTGGTAGAAATTAATATTGAGACGGATTTCGCTGTCAAAAATGAAAGGTTCCAGACTTTAGTTAACAATATAACTGAACAAGCGCTGACCACGGAACTGGGTACAGATGATATCGCTAATATGGAGAAGCTATTAGCTGAACCATATATCGCTAATCAAGATATCACCGTCGAGCTAGCTATTAAAGAGGAGATTGCCTCCATCAGGGAAAATATCACTTTTAGGCGTGCCAGCCGCTTTGCCCTGGACGACCCGGGATATATTGATATTTATATTCATGGCGAGGGTAGAGTAGGTGTTATGACCGAGCTGGTGACCGGTACGGACGAGACTGCGAAGACTGAGGAACTGCGCGACCTGGCTAGAAATCTGTCCATGCAGATCGCGGCTATGAAACCTCTCTATCTTGACGCCCATTCAGTTCCCGAAGATGTTCTGGAAAATGAGCGTGAAGTAGCTCGCGCCGCTGCTCGGAAGGATGGCAAACCGGAGAAGATAATTGAGAATATTGTTAAAGGCAAGCTTAAGAGATACTATACTGATTTCTGTTTAAAAGAGCAAAGCTATATTCTGGACGATAATTTAACAGTTCAAAAGGCTATCGCTCAAGTAGCCAAAGAGTTGGGTGACACAATCAAAGTTACCCGTTTCCTGCGCTACGAGCGAGGAGAAGGGTTACAAAAAAAGTGCGAGAACTATGCTGAAGAAATCGCCAAACAGTTTAAGTAAGATAACAGAGATGAGACCTGTCCGTAAGGGCAGGTCTCATTGTATCTATCGACTCGATGTCGGGATGTTTTAGTAGGGGTAATATGAAAAAATTACAGATTATATTGTTAAAGATCAGTGGAGAAGCTTTGTCTGGCGGCAAGGGGCATGGTCTTGATAATGAGACCTTAAAAAGTCTTTCCCAAGCTATCAAAAAAACTCATGAACTGGGGGTTGGCATTGGCATAGTCGTGGGCGGCGGCAATTTCTGGCGCGGTCGCAGCAGCACCCATATGGATAGAGTCACTGCGGATCATATGGGCATGCTGGCGACAACAATTAACGCTCTGGCCTTGGCTGATGCCTTGGATCAGCTCGGTGTTGACACACGGGTTCAAAACGCGGTCCAAATGCAACAGATTAGTGAACCGTTTATCCGCAAACGCGCTCTTAGACATCTGGAAAAGGGCAGGGTGTTGATCTTTGCCGGCGGCACCGGTAATCCTTATTTCACTACTGATTCAGCGGCAGCCCTCAGAGGTTTGGAAATTGGAGCTGACGCTATCCTCAAAGCTACCAAAGTTGATGGTGTCTATGACAAGGACCCGGTCCAAAATCAAGATGCCGTTAAATTTGATCAAATCTCCTACGCTGATGTTTTGGTCAAGAATTTAGGCGTTATGGACGCTACCGCTATTGCCCTGTGTCGGGATAACAATATGCCGGTCATAGTCTTTAACATCGGTGAGCCTGAAAATATTGTCAGCATTGCCGAAGGCAAAAATATAGGTACTGTTATATCTTGATTCAATAATAAGTTGAGAAAGATGTTAATCTAATGCCTTTGGTATAATAATCTAAGATCTTCTCCTGGGAGGAAAATCATGGACATAAAACAAGAACTTAAACCATATGAAGAAAAAATGCAAAAGACACTCTCTGTGCTGGATGGTGACTTTAACACCATAAGAGCGGGGCGAGCCAACCCGAGAGTACTGGATCAAATCACTATCGATTATTATGGCGTCGAGACACCAATTAATCAGGTAGCTAATATCCAAGTTCCTGAGGCGAGGATGATCGTCATCACACCTTGGGATGCCTCGTCTCTTAAAGATATCGAACGCGCGCTGCAAATGTCAGATCTGGGTATACCGCCTAATAATGACGGTAAATGCCTGAGATTGATTTTCCCGCCGCTTACAGAAGACAGACGTCGCGATTTGACTCGTCAAGTCAGTAAGATGGGTGAGGAGTCTAAAGTCGCGGTACGCAATATCCGCCGCGAAGCTATTGATTCCTTCAAAGCCAAGCAGAAACAAAAAGAGATCTCGGAAGACATGTATTATGATATGGAGACTGAGGTCCAAAAACTGACAGATCGTTATATTGAGAAAGTAGACGAAGCTGTAGCAGGCAAGGAAAAAGAATTGATGGAAATCTAGTCGCGAGGTCGACAATGAGTTTCCCACAAGCGATTCTAAAACTATTCAAGTCTAGGCACAAACCGATCACTGTGGGTTTGACTGCCGAGGCTAAAGCCAATCCGCCCAAACATGTCGCTGTTATTATGGACGGTAACGGACGCTGGGCTAAGAAAAGAGGCTTACCTCGTAGTAGTGGGCACTATGCCGGCGCTGAAAATCTACATGAGCTCTGTAAATGGTGCATTGAGTACAGTATTGACTATGTTACTGTTTTTGCCTTTTCTACTGAAAATTGGCAACGTCCCCAAAAGGAAATTGATTCTTTGATGAATCTTTTTATTGAGTTCTTTACTCGTTACGAGAGAGAACTGGAAGCTGAGGGAGTAAGACTTAGATTTTGTGGCGAGACGCAGGAACTTCCCCTTGCTGTTCAGGACACTATGAAGAAAGCGGAAGCCTCGTCAATAAAAAGAAGCAATTTACAATTAATAATTGCTTTTAATTACGGTGGTAGAAGAGAAATTGTCAGAGCTGTCGGTAAACTGTTACAAGAGTATAGGGCTAACGAAATCAAGCCGGATAATCTTGTAGAAGCTGACCTTTCTGCCCATATGTATTTACCGGATGTACCGGATCCGGATCTGATTATCAGACCTTCCGGCGAACTGCGTTTATCAAATTTCTTATTATGGCAATCAGCGTATAGTGAATTTTGGTTCTCTAATGTTCTCTGGCCGGACTTCAATAAGGGAGATTTTACAGACGCGATTAATGATTATGCCTCCCGACAGCGCCGCTACGGCGGTCTTAAAGAGGCGGAATAGGGGATGATATGGAAACCTCTGAACAGAAGACTTTAGATTCCTATAGACAGGATCAAGATGGTAATAACAATCTAGAGGCCGCAGACGGCGGAAATCAAAATACAGGTAGTTTCAGAAAACAGGCGACAGGTGGAATCAGAAGGCACCTGACCCAGGATGCCAATAGAGAAACTGAACCTAAATATATGCCGCTAAGACGTAAACAGCCGATGAATCTCCGCGTTAGAGTAATCACCGCGCTAGTATTTGGTTTGGTGATGGCAGCTTTTCTGGTGCCGGCGCTTTGGATTCCTTGGATTGCCCTCATCCTTTTCTCGGTGATTGCCCTAATAGGGGGCTCGGAATTTAGTGCCGCTATGAAGCTGGCGGGCTTCAATCACAAACCATGGGTAGTTCCGCTATGCTCGTTAATAGCTGTTTTCTTACCTCTGATCAAGATTGGCTTTGGTAAGAAGGAGTATCTGGTCTGGACCTCGGGTTGGACCGGAATTGCCTTGTTATTACCCTATCTGGTTGTTGGACTGATGGTCACCTTAATAGTGATTATTCCTCTGGTTAGGTATGGTGTAGAGGCGCTTACCGGAGCTTTGGTCGCGGCTCTGGGAGTTATCTATCTCTCTTATCCGCTCATCTCCGCGGTAGCTATCCTTTATACTCTGCCCGCGGGTTGGTACTGGCTGCTTACCGCGTTGGCGGTACCTTGGATTTCGGATACGGTAGCCTACTTTATCGGTTCCAGTATCGGCACCAATAAAATAGTGCCTCATATTAGTCCTAACAAAACTTTAGAAGGCGCTCTCGGAGGCTTAATTGGTCCTATAATCGCTATGATGATCTGGTTACCGCTGGTACTGGCTCAAAAAAGCAAATTAATAGTCCTGCCGCCAACCGGTACTTTATTAACTTATGCTGTCTTATTTGGGCTCTTACTAGGTCTTTTCTCTCAACTGGGAGATCTCTTCGCTTCTGCTTTGAAGCGTTGGGCAGGCGTAAAAGACTTCGGTCACATTTTACCTGGCCACGGTGGCTTGCTGGACAGATTTGATAGCGCGTTTTTTACTTTGCCACTGACCTTGTTACTAGGTTTGTTGTACTTTGGAGTCTAAATTGAGCAAAGCAGTATCTATCCTAGGCTCGACCGGTTCTATAGGCAGACAATCGTTAGAGATTGTCAGAGAACTGTCTCTTAATGTGCGGGCCCTGACCTGTAACAAAAATATCTCCTTGCTGGCTGAGCAGATTGTTGAGTTTGCGCCTGAACTAGTTGGTGTCGGTGATGGCGAGTCTGCCTTGAAGCTTCGGGAACTGCTTGTACTTGAGCATGACTTGGAACCTAAGCGCCATCCTCAGATTCTTACCGGTTATGATGGTCTATGCGCGGCTGCTACTATGTCAGGAACGAATTTGATAATAGTGGCGGTGGTGGGGTTTTCCGGTCTTAAGCCTGTGTTGGCCGCTTTAGAGGCCGGCCTTGATATCGCTCTGGCGAATAAAGAAACTCTGGTAGCCGGTGGGGAACTGGTAACTAGCTTGGGGGCTAAGCGTGGGGCTAGGATTTTGCCGGTTGATAGCGAACATTCAGCTATCTGGCAATGCCTTGAGGTTGCTCCCGATCGAGAATTTAAGCGAATTTTTCTAACAGCGTCGGGAGGACCCTTTCGCGCCTTCGATAAATCTCAATTGGCAACAGTTACGCCGGCAATGGCATTGCGGCACCCGACTTGGCGCATGGGAGCCAAGATAACGATTGATTCAGCTACGCTGATGAATAAAGGACTGGAGATGATAGAGGCCTGCCATCTGTTTTCTTGTCAGCCGGAGCAAATTGAGGTGGTGATCCATCCGCAGAGTATCGTTCACTCCATGGTTGAGCTAAAGGACGGCTCTGTTATCGCTCAGTTGGGTTTTCCCGATATGCGCGTTCCGATCCGGCTGGCCATTACCTGGCCCGATAGACCTGAGGCTAACTACTATAGACCCTATGATCCCTGTGCTTCTGATGCCTCGCCCTTAGTTTTCGAGGCGCCTGACGAAGAGGTTTTTCCCGCTCTGGGTCTGGCTAAAGCCGCTTTCGCGGAGGGTGGCTTAGCGCCTTGTGTTCTAAATGCCGCCAATGAAGCCGCCGTTTCATTGTTTTTGCGGGGCAAGATACGCTTTATTGATATTTGGCGGATTGTCGCTAATGAATTAGCGGCGCCTAGACCCAATTTATCGGTTTTTAACTTCACTGATCTGGAAAAAGCGCATAATGAAACAATTGCACGGATAATGCAAAGACATTCGTAATATACTATCATTTGTAGAATGTAGAAGTAAGCATTGGAGCGAAGGCTATGAATATATTAGCAATTCTGACAGGTTTGATCCTGATCAGCATCATTATGATTTTGCATGAACTAGGCCACTTTTTGACCGGGCGTCTGCTTAAGTTTCGTATTGAGCAATTTTCGTTATTTATGGGCCCGGTACTGTTTGAATGGCAGAAGGGGGAGACCAGATACAATATCAAGGCTTTGCCGATCGGAGCATCTGTGAGTTTTGCCGGCGAGGCGGAGACCTTGGAAGGTCAGAGTGGTGAACACAGCTACGCGGCTGATGATCCGGGTCTTTTTCATAATAGGCCGCGCTGGGCTAGAGCGCTGGTTGTAGCTATGGGACCTATTGTAAACTTTGTTACGGCGATTCTGGTTTTTGTTATTCTCTTTTCTTGGACGGGCGCTATTGAACCTGAGTTACGGACACCACCACCTGAGTCGTTAGCCGCGCGCTATGAGATTGAGCCCGGAGATAGATTGGTCAGTATCAATGGGCAAAGAATCAGGACGGATTTAGATTATTCTGTTGTGTTTTTTTCTCACTCTGATGATCAGAGTCTTAATTTAGAGATTGAGAGAGCGAATGGTGACAAACGGCAAATTGTCATGGAGCCGGAAATTGTAGAAAACAGATGGATGGTCGGAATATCAGCCCGGGATATAGGTGATGATCAGTATGAGGTTGTATCTGTGGATCCGCGATCAAATCAAGGCGCGCCTCTGCTACAGGTAAAGGATATCATCCTGTCGATAGAAGGACTGCCCTATTCTGATAGTGAGGGTATCCGCGAACGGGTGGCTGCCAAAGCGGGCGGCACCGTATCCGTTGACATCATTCGCGATGGTAAAAACATGGTGATTGAAACCATGCCTACTAAATTAGATGTCTATCGCGACCCGGGCCTGATTTTAACCTTGAGTAAGGATTTCGGCTCCGTGGTCAGCCATGCTGTTAATTATCCCTGGTCAATCTTGAAAGCCACCGGACATGGTTTAGGTATGCTTTTCCGAGGTGAGCTATCTGTTCGAGAAAGTGTAGCCGGACCGATCGGTATTGTGTCCATGGTAGGAGATGTAGTTAAGCAAAAACAGCCGTTAGCGGAGAAAATCCAGCAATTGCTCATGTATCTGGGCATGCTCTCGGTAGCGGTCGGCTTTACTAATCTGTTGCCTATTCCACCCTTTGACGGTAACCATTTGGTGGTGTTGGGCATTGAAGGCAGTTTCAGAAGAGATTTGCCGCTACAGGTTAAGAAGGCGATCAGTTATATCGGCATTTTTATTGTTATTGTCCTGACGGCCTTAGTTTTATTTGTAGATTTGGGTAGAATTTTTGGATTTTAGGTAAAGAGATGAGAAAGAGAACAAGACAAGTTCAGGTGGGTGGTGTCAGAATAGGTGGCGACGCTCCGATAGCCGTTCAATCCATGAACACTACGGATACTTCAGATGTGACGGCCACTCTGGCTCAAATCACCGAGCTGGCGGAGGTCGGTTGTGAAATAACCCGACTGGCTATCCCTGATGCTAAAGCGGCCAATGCGTTAGTGGCTATCTGCCCTCGTAGCGTACTTCCGATTGTGGCGGACATCCATTATGATTATCGCCTGGCCTTAACCGCTTTGAAAAACGGGGTTAACGGGTTGCGGATTAATCCCGGAAACTTACGCGATGAAGAGGGGTTGACTATGATTTCAGAGGCTGCCCGTATTAGACGCGTTCCGATTAGAGTCGGTGTTAATGCCGGTTCTTTAGATAGAAGATTAATCAACCACTATGGCGGTATTAATGAACAGGCTATGGCTCACTCCGCTCTGGCGGCAGCTAAGCAACTGGAAGAAACAGGTTTTGAGGATATCTGCCTATCGGTAAAAGCTTCAGATCCGATGTTGACAATTCGTAGCTATCGTTTACTGTCTGAACTGGCGGATTATCCTTTGCATGTCGGTGTTACCGAGGCCGGCACGCTCTGGGAAGGTACTGTCCGCTCAGCGGTCGGCATTGGTACTTTGTTGGCTGAAGGTATTGGCGATACAATCCGAGTTTCCCTAACCGCGAATCCCAGCGAGGAGGTAAAGGTAGCTTACGCTATCTTGCGCGCCTTGGGCCTTAGAAGAAAAGGGGCGGAGCTGATCAGTTGTCCTACCTGTGGTCGTACGCAGGTTGACATTATGAGATTGGCCAAGGAAGTTGAGACTCGCCTGATTAAGGTTAAGGCCCCTCTAACTGTCGCGGTAATGGGTTGCAGCGTTAACGGCCCCGGGGAAGCCAGAGAGGCAGATATAGGGTTGGCAGGAGGACAAGGCGAATTTGTTCTCTTCAAAAAGGGTCAAGTGATTGGCAAAGTAACTGAGGCAGAGGTTGTTGAAAGCCTGTTCCGCGAAATAGAAAAGATGGAGCGAGAAGGTGAGGAGCAGTTGCGATGAAGGATCGATCTTTATCCTCATGGCTACAGAGACTGGTTCCTGATCTAAACCTTGACCACGATTTAGGCCTTAATTTAAAGGCTACCGTGCAGTGCGCGCGAGCTTTCCCGAGCAAATCTCGCTTGATACTATATCTTGTGCTTTCAGCAGCGCCTGTTGTTGACACCATGATTAAACTGGAGGAAGAACTGGAGCGAGCCTTGGGGCTCTCTGAAGTTATCCTCTCCCAGAAACTGGATCAGGAAAGCTCCGAACCTGAAAACAATCATTATGCGTCAGAGTTAATGCCTTGGATTTTAAGACATTGTCAGAATCAAAACGCTCTGTGCTATACCTGGTTACAAAATAGTGACTTAGAATATGACAATGGTCGAGTTAAGCTTACGGTACCGCCTGCTATCAGAGATGTAGCGCATACACAAGGTTACGATTGGCTGGAGACTTTCCTGATGACACACAGTGCTCTTCCGGCTGAGATTGAATTAGTTGAAAGTTCCGCCCCGGTGGAAGTCACAACTGATGCGGGTCCTATACTAACCGAAGATATTATAGCCAGCCTGGAAGCGCAGCGCCAGGAAAAGAAATATCCTGATGAGAAAACTTTTAACAATAAAACTTGGTCAGATGGTCACTGGGGAAGCTTTGCCAAGACTCCTTTTCAGCTCTTCGCGGTCTCAGAGCTCGCGGAAGGTGTGGACAAAGTTAGAATCCGCGGTGAGGTTTTCGCTCAAGAAAATATTATAACCCGCAACGGTAGATTACTGATCCGTTTTGCCATAACCGACAATATAAATTCTATCGGCTGCCGTCTCTTCACTAGTCCCTCTGATGAAGACACCTTCGCTGATTTGTTCGTCCATGGTTATGTTGAAATCGAGGGTCGCCTCAAGGAGGACAGCTACCTACAAGAATTGATCGTTGATGTTTACGGCATCAGACCTTTTAATCGCCCGGCAACCAGAAGTGACGACTTGCCCGCGAAAAGAGTAGAGCTACATATCCACTCCAAGATGAGCGCCAAGGACGGTCTTATTAAGCCGGCCGACATTGTTAAGAGAGCGGCTGAGTTTGGCCATTCCGCTGTCGCTCTGACTGATCATGGTGTTGTACAGGGATTCCCCGAGGCCGCTGAAACAGCATCTAAACTAGCTAAAAAAGGTCAAGAAATAAAAATATTATACGGTCTGGAAGGATATCTGGTTGATGACGGTGAGGGAGTAGGTTGGCTTTGTGAAGATATTGATCTGGACAACGGATTTGTCGCGCTGGATCTTGAGACAACAGGTTTAACCCCTTCCCGTGATCGTATAATTGAAGTGTCAGCGATCTACTATGAACCTGACGGTTCAGGCGGGTTCAAAGAATCGGCTGTATTCTCGGAACTGATAAATCCCGGACATAAGCTGAGCGCTAAAGTCCAAGATTTAACAGGTATCAGCGACGAAATGCTGGTGGGCAAGCCGACAGCCCTCTCAGTATTGAGCCAGCTTTCATCTTTCATAGAAAGACTGCCCGTGGTCGCCCATAATCTGTTTTTTGATTTGTCTTTTTTGCGCTACGAAGGCTTCCGCGCGGAGAACAGCGCACCAAGGCTAAAATTTAATCCCTCGGCAGTCGATACTTTGTTGTTAGCGAAGAAAGTCTTACCGAAACTAGAGTCATATAATCTCGCGCTTGTAGCCAAGGCTCTGGGTATAAACCCGGAAGTCTCGCACCGAGCCGAGGC
>DUNL01000100.1 GCA_012839385.1 Clostridiaceae bacterium | reverse complement strand
TCGATCCTCGTCTCTGGGTTTCATTATCTACGGAACCCGATACTGAAGCGCTCCAACGTATTGAGGTCCACCTCTCCTATTCGTCGATCCTTAATAGGTTGAGTGATATCCTTGAGTTAAGCACCAACATGCTCAGATCAGTAGGTCAGGATCTTCCTGAAATTGATGAGGAAGTTCTCAGCGGATTCATTCAAGAGCCAGAGAGTATTATAGACGAATTCGCGACGGTATATTCTCAATTAATCAAGATTTCAGCGACATACAATTATCATACATTCTTTGCTATGAGCACTCGCTTAACACCCAAGTTCTTCCTTCTTGAAGCCTATCCACGGTTAAAAGTACATTTCGACGCGGTGGCCGGTTTATTAGGACTGGTGGTGGCCGAGATCCCCAGGGCCAACGAAACAGTGTATCAGGGTGATATGGTATTAATCGGACATGAACCAGAAGGATTTGCTGACAGCCTTTATCAGTTGAATCAGATTGCCTGGAATGGGTTATCCATCTTTGCATTATGCGATGATCAAGTTCCGCTATTCGGCGACCAAGTTCCATCTCTTCGGGATGAGTTCATCGAAAATATTCAAATGAGCAATACTGATCTGAAACCACTGAACGAGGCGTTTGAAGCGTGGGTTTATTACCTCACTGATAACGGCCTCAATGTTCTGGGGTATGCCGGGAATTCGAATAATTATTTTCACCGTGTATGTGAAATGAGCCTTCAACGTTTCCTCCGTATTGCTGCCCCCTCCCTCTTTATAGGTCTGGTGAGTCTGGAGATCAATCGTCGGCCACGCTGGCAATACGAGGAAAAAGAGGTTGGAGTCCGACCGGCGTTGTATGTTCATCCTATCTATAATGACTAGCGAGAGATCCAAAGAATCGCAAAGGAGGGTTCTTGCGTGTCCATGAAAATGAATAGAGAGATCAGCGGACGGATGTCTGATGGACATCCCCAGGGCATAAGGGCAGATGTCAGGTCGGAACCAGGAAATGGTATGAATAGCGAGCCGGGACTAGAGGAATCTAATTTTGAAGGCGAATCTACTCATGCGGTTAGCATCCCAAGTGTAAAACTACCAGATCAAGCACAAGGATGCTTCTCAAAGATTGAATTTGATTGCACCATTCCTGAAATCCACCGGCATAGCAGAGTGGACCTGAGTGTCCCGCTACTTCGCTTACGACCGGGAAGTATCACCATAAACAGGGTTGTGCTGGACGATCAAATTCCCTCAATACTAAAACAAGATATCTGCTTTTACGTCCCTATAGTGAATATTCAGCAGTCAGCTGTTCCTATTTCCCGTAATGCCCAGACAGAATTGGTTAGCGATGTCCAGGAGCACTGGGTCACTACGTGCGCAACACTCCGTGAGCAAACTTTGATTGATAGAGAGAACGCGGAGGAAACCCCGGAGACAACCTTGCCCAACTCACCACCCGGAGGAGGCACCGACATACCTGAAGAGTCGCCAGATATTACACAACTTCTATTTGGAATCCGAAACGAGGTCTTATCGACCCGGCGACCAAAGATTATTCTCTATAAAGAATTACCCGAGGATAACACCCTTGCCAGTTTTGAAACCTGCTGTTTACGTATTTACCGGGAACAGGTGGGAGGTAATCCAAGATTACAACCCATCAGGAGGCTGGACGAAACCATTGTGACCCATTTAGACAAGTGGGCAAGTGCGGGCCATCACCTTATCACGCTGGATTTTGATTACTTTGACCAGGCGGAAGCAAAAAAGTGGTTGGAACCCAAAAACTTGCGTGACTTCATAGGAAGAGCAAGCGCTGCAGACTATGGGTTCATTATTTTCAAGTCCCGGAGAGAGGATCTCTTTGAGGATTGCCGGCGATTGATTCAGGAGCAGCTTGCGCATGAGATCGGCCATCCCCTGGATATTCTTGTTGTTAAGCCCAATTCTCTTTCAATAGATGAAAAGAGGGGGATTTCATCAATTTTCTGGGGAAATTGCACGCGAGGTAAGGAAGAACCCTGGGTAGTCGTTCATTATAATCGTGATAAGGGAAGCGCGGAGACGAACATCTCCTCACATGACTTAGACGTAGTCTTCAACAAAAAGTGTAGAGGGGAATATGAGAAAGAGTTCTCCTCATTCACCAAAGGAGAAAATAGGCGATACCAGATAGTGACAAAAAAGAGAACCAAAGAGTCCGATGAACACTACCTGATGAAGTGCTATGTTGTCCGATATCTCTCTGAAAAATATCAGTTGAAGGATATTGCGGAGATAGAGGAAGCCATAGTTACTGAAAAACCCCTAGATTCGAACTCCAGCACCGAACTCATCATTCCAGACGTTTTTGATAAGAACGGCAATGGATATTACGAGATAGAGACGCTGTTTGCCGGAGATAGAAACGGGAAAGAGCTCATTAGCCATTTGTCGGAGACCGTATTGAAGTACCAATCTAATCTCAATTCTGCAAGAGTCTACGTTGTCATCGACAACGTTGCTGCTGTTAGACATATGAGCGATCTGCTCTGGCTTGAAGAAACATTCCGCGACCAGCAGGTCGTTCCGGTCAGGTTCCTGACCCTTAATATCACCTCGAAGGGGTTAATCCCGATACAGGAGGTAAACCAGATGGTGCAGAAGATAATGCATGACCAAACCTTAATTTCCAGGTCCGGCACTACCTGACTCCCCTTGCACCATTTTTACCCACAAATGCTCCAATTATGACAGGGGTTATTGGGACTGGTGAGTGAGGAGGGTTTCGAGAGAAAAGGACTCTGAAATAGGAGATATGGGGTGGAATTATGAAAAATCTGCGAGTGTTGTCATTCTTGCGGTAGGACCCTGTGCCTTTCTGAAGTATGCGGAGAGGTCTTGTAGAGTGTTAATAGGAGTTGCCCCCCTTGAAATCAACTTATCAAACCCGGCAACTGCCTTCTCATTTGTGCCTTCGGGTCTTACTGCATATACAGGCACCCCCTGCTTGAAGGCGGTTTCCGCCTGCCGGATGGAGCCACCTATCTCTCCGGTCTCGATCACAATTACGGCTCTGGATAAGGCACTCGTAATGCGGTTTCTCTCAATATACCGGCCCTTGTGCATTTTTGTGAGTGGAGTAATCTCGCTAACGAGTGCTCCCGATCGAGAAATTCTCTCGGCGAGTTCCCGGTTCGCTCTGGGAACAATATTCTCAATATCGCCGGGAAGTACCGCAATGGTTTCACCACCAAGATCCAGTGCAGCCTCATGAGCACAGGTGTCTGTTCCAAGCGCCAGTCCACTGACGATCGTATATCCAAGTTGCACGAAAAATTCGACGATTTCATGAACTTTCTCAGCACCTTCGGGGCTGATATCCCGCGTACCGACAATTGCAACTGCAGGTCTTGACAGGCTTTCTACCCTGCCTTTTACGTAGATAACAAAAGGCGGATCAGGGATTCTCGCGAGCTTCGGGGGATAGTCTCTGTCAGTCACTTGCACGATATGGATGTTCTTCTGCTGATACCGCCTGACGATGTCAACATAGTGATCGAGTAGCTGTTTCTCCCGGGCAACTTCAGCTTTCTCAATAACAGGCCTGATTGTTTCTGGATAGGCCCTGTGTACGTTCAAATAATTCTCAAAGATATCGGCGAGTATATTATGGATAAATGCCGGATCGCAGAAGTAATCAATGGCATCCCTTTTTTTCAAGGATTGGTTATCGTTGAGGCAGGCGAGCAACGCAGTTTCGTGTAT